>JANRME010000326.1:0-7889 GCA_033761835.1 Saprospiraceae bacterium | reverse complement strand
CAAGCCAAGTTTTTTTTCGTACATTTCCAAAATCGTAATTTGTAGTTCCAAAATCGCATTTTGAGTCATGCTTTTTTATTTCAATCAATGGAGTTCGCTGTTGCTGCCGTTTTTTCTGCAAGGCATTATTTTCACGGCGTTGCTGATGTGGCGAGGCTGGCGCGAAGAGCGCTTGTCGGATAAGCTACTGGCGGCGTTGGTTTTAATCTTTACATTGCGGGTAGCCAACTGGATGCTAGGTTTTGCACATTGGTACGACGCGCATGACTGGCATTCCACCTTTATGTTTTATTTCCCTTTTAATCATTGGTTTCTGATTGGTCCGCTGGTGTATTTTTATTTTAGGAGCCTGACCAATCGGGATTTTCGCTTTCGCAAAAAAGACCTCCGACACTTTATACCGGCGACGATTGATCTGGCGATCATACTTTTTGTTTTCATTGGCGATGTCGTGGTGCATCACTGGCTACGTGGCGAGCCGCTTCCTTATCACTTTGGTACGCAGGGCAGGCTTCGGATGGAAGGTATTCCTGGAGTAGATGAAGCTTTGATAATTGGTACAATTATTTCATTATCAGCTTATTTTGTCATCACAATTCGCTTATACCGTCGGTATCGAAACTTCTACGTCAACGAACATTTTTCAGATACCGAAAAAGTCAGTTTCACTTGGTTGCGCAATTTTCTGTACGTTGTTGCAGCAGCTATACTTATTTGGTTTGTCTTTTTTGTAATCAATTTTTTCGCCGATGCGCCCAATTACCGCCAAGACTGGTATTCGTTTTTTGCCTGGGGCATTGTTCTCTATTATTTAAGCATTTCAGGCTACTATACGCGCCCGGAAGCATCATTATATTTGCAATTTGAACCTGAAGAAAAGAAAGAAAAAGTAGAAGAGTCCTTCGATAATGAATTGAAGAACAGGATTTTAAAAGCAATGCAAGACGAGCAACTTTATTTACATCCAGAACTGACACTTAATGATTTGGCTAAAGTGCTAAATATTTCACCAGCATTACTTTCCAAAATTATTAATACAGATTGTAATAAAAATTTTAATGATTTTATAAATGAATATCGAGTAGAGGCAGTTAAAAAGAAATTACAAAATCCAGATTATCAGCATCTTTCTTTGCTCGGTATTGCTTTTGAATGCGGGTTTAATAGCAAAGCGACGTTTAATCGAGCTTTCCGCAAACACGCTGGGCTTTCTCCTTCCGAATTTATGGCGACTCAAAAAATGAAACCGGTCTCAAATTAGCATTTTGAGGCTTCCAAAAGATTTTTGAGGCGAAAATGGGGCGCACTTGTACTCATCTTTGGGTCGAAATCAATTTTTTCACACAACAAAATTTTCCGAATTATGAAAAGCGTTTTTGCAATTTTATTGACGACCTTATTGTTTAGCTTCGAACCAAGCGTCCAGATTGATGAGGTCAAGCACCTCAATGGCTTATACACAGGCACTTTGACTTATTTGGACTATACCAGCAACGAGCGCGTGGAGATTCCTTTGATTGCCAATTGTTATATTGAAAAAAACAAGCTCATTCAAGAATTTACCATCAACGAATGGGGTAGAGTCGTTCGTCAAAAAGAAAGCTACGAATTCAAAAACGGCACCATTTACGCGGATGGCGCATTGAAATTAGAAGAAAAAGAATACAATGCTGCCACGAAAGAATTCCGATTGGTGCTCACGGAACGCGGTAAAGACGGCAACCAGCAGAAGCCCTGTATTTTTCGCTATACGGCGAGTTATGCCAATGATGTGTTTACGATGACCAAAGACGTGAAATTTGATGGCGAAAACGAGTTTTTTAACAGAAACGAATATAAAATTAGCCGATTGAAGTGATGTTGAGACCTGGAGGCTGGGAGACGAAGAGATTGAGAGACAGAGATATTCACTTGGTCACCCAGCCATCAAGTCACCCGGCCTTATTCAAAGAATTCCGATTCCCTTCGCTTTGCTCACCGCTTGGGTGCGGCGCTTGGCCTCGAGTTTGATTAATAAGTTCGAGACGTGCGATTTGACGGTGGTTTCAGAGATAAATAATTTATTGGCAATTTCCTGATTCGATAAGCCTTTGGCAATTTCTTGCAAGACCTCGTATTCTCGAAGGCTAATGCCAAGTTTTTTAATTTTTTCTTCATTCAGTTCCAAAGGGGCTTCTACTATTTTTTCTATTATAACCGTTTCTTTTTGCTTGAAAATCAGACGACTAACAAAAAAGCCAAACAATAAAAACAAGCCTGCAAAAAAGGCAATAAATAACTCATTTTGAAATCCACCCAGCAACAAAGAATATTTGCTCAACTGAAACAGTATCAGCAATAAAAAGGCTAATAAACCAAATTGCAGCGCGACCTTCTTCATTTACAAAATTTTCATAAAATCATTGCAATAATAATCATTTTGAACAAATTTATATTCCGTTAAATCTAAATTGGACATTTTTTAGTTTGATGAACGGATAAGAACTCGTATTTTGCCTCATCGGCTTTTGATTGGATATTGGATTTTGAGTATCCTAAGAATATTTGAAAAAAAAATCTATCATTCAAAGTCTAATATCTATGTCTAAAAACAAAGTATGATTCTACGAAAGACCTGGCTGCTCTTGCCCCTTGGAGCGCTGCTCGCCTGCCACGACACCCCTCGGTCTGGTCTTTCGGATGTGAATAGAAAAGCAAACGATACTTTAAATATAGAAGAAGAAATCCCGGAAGAATGGGTGTTTCGTCGCAATGGAAAAATCCGCAACGCACCTGTTTTTGAGGAAATATATCAGCGTTCTCTACTCGATACGATTGATTTTCCGATTATTACAACGCCATTAGTAGAAGCGCTGGAACACCAGCAACGCTTGCTCGACCAAACGCGCCCACGCCGAATACATCGAATTGGAGACCTTATTATCACACCAGATCATTTAGAAGAAACTATTCGAGTATTGAAACAATGGCAACAAACCAAGCCTTTTTTTATTCATAAACATTTGAATGCCTATCAAATATGGGGCGAAGACCGCCGAGGCAATGTTCAATTTACCGGCTATTATACACCAATCGTTTCGGTAAAAAAGCAACCAGATGCTACCTTTCGATATCCTATTTTTAGTCGCCCACTCGAATGGGAAGGCCCCCTGCCCACGCGACACGAGATCGAAAAAGAGGGTGCATTCGATGGCTTGGGCCTTGAATTGGCTTATGCCCAAGACAAAGTGGATATTTATTATATGCAATTGCAAGGTTCCGGCTTTGTGGAATACCCCAATGGACGGCAAGAATATTTTGCTTACAACGGCACGAATCGCCATCCTTATCGCAGTATCGAAAAATTTATGATGGCGCAGGATGATATGGATATTTCCACTTTTTCAATTGATGCCATCCAGCGATTTATATCAGCTAATCCGTACCTGAGAGACTCTATTTTGTTTCAAAATCCTTCTTATACCTTTTTTACGCCTCGCAAAACCAGACCCCGAGGCTCCGGCGGCGTACCCTTGATGGGCGATTTTTCCATTGCGGTTGATAAGCGCTACATCCCTTTGGGTAGTTGTCTTTTGGCATCTTTTCCAGTGTATGATGGCAAGACACGACAGGTTCGGCACGAGTATCGCATTTTTCTGGCGCAGGATGTTGGCGGGGCCATACGCGGGCCGGGTCATGTAGATGTATACATGGGCGTTGGCAAAAGCGCCCAACGCAAAGCCAGTTACCTCAAGCATTACGGGCGATTGTGGCTATTATTGCCCAAACCGTATGATTCTGTTTCTGTTTCAAATTAGAATTATTTTATACTTGTATAGTGCTGCTTTCCAAATTGGCACGGAATTTGTATCTAATATATTAAATATTTTTTATTGATAAAAATAAGAAAAATAACACTTTATCTAATAAAAAATATTTACATATTTACATATATTTGCTCGGATAACTTTTGTTGGAACACTATTGCTTAACTAAAACATGAAACACTATGCAAAAAGGATTTTTACGGAACAACGCTTATCCTTAATCTGCTCATTCCCAAACACATTTCAATAACTACAGAGGCATTGTGGCGGGTAGCTCATGCGACCCCGATCCTAATAGGTATTTTTTGCTTTTACTTTAACTATCAGCGATAGCGTACGCTATTGCCCTGGCAGCTTTTTATTGTGACCGGATTTGTAACGATGCCGGCACACTCAAGAATACTATACCTTTTTATAAAGGTTCATTTTTACACAACACAATTTTAAAGACATGACAACAGCTAATAACAAATCACAAAAAAATCCCCCTGTTGAAAGCATTTTACTTATTATTTTATTTGCTTTCGGAATACTTGGCTTTATGTACACGCTCAGTGCCAATGGTAACAAGGATAAGACCGAAGAAGTAATGATGATGAAAGACAAACCTGTTTCTGCGAAAGACAATGTTGAAGGCGCGAATTGACAATCAGCACAAAAACAAATTCTGATACCGATATTTAACTTTTAGTAAATTTTGTTGTTTCGCTTCTTGTCCTTAATTTTGAAAGCATGAAGCGACTGAAAAATCTATTGGAACGTTCTGCTTTTGGCGTATGCAGCTACCTGGGTGATAAAATGGGTATTGCTTCTGCTACGGTGCGCTTGTATTTTATTTATATTTCATTTGTAACGCTGGGCTCCCCCCTCATTTTTTATTTGTTTGCGGCGTTTTGGCTCAATATTCGCAAGTATCTCAAAAGTGGTAAAAAGCTGCTTTGGGAGTAAGGGTATTGTTTTGTTATTTGCTATTCTGTTATTAGGGAAAAGTATAGATCGCCAGATAACCAATAATCAATAACAAAAATTCACTCATTTACAAGATTCACGATATGACAGGCCACCAGCCCAGCAGTCTCTGTCCGCAAACGGCTATTGCCGAGGCTTACACCCATAAAACCTATTTTTAAAGCGTTTTGAATTTCTTGTGTTGAGAAGTCACCTTCTGGTCCAATAAGTACAAGCACGTTCGTTTTTGACTGGCAGCTATTTTTTAAATGCGGATTTAATGCTGCTCCAAGATAAGCGATAAACTTCTGTTCATCAGTAATTTGTGCGATGAATTGATCAAAAGCAATCATATCATTTAGCTTGGGTAAACTTGCTTTCAGCGATTGTTTCATAGCAGCGATGAGAATTTTTTCTAAGCGATCCAATCGAATATTTTTGCGCTCAGAGTGTTCGCATAGCAAAAGCGTGATCTCATCTACGCCGATTTCGGTAGTTTTTTCAGCAAACCATTCTAAACGATCCATGTTTTTGGTTGGCGCGATGGCGATATGAACACGATAATCTTTGGGCGCTTCGACTCGCTTTTCTTGAATTTGAATACTACAATCTTTTTTACCGATTTCTACGAGCACACCTTGATAAAAAGTGCCTCTCCCATCTACAAAATGAATTTCATCGCCTATTTTTTTTCGCAATACTTGCGTACAATGACGCGCTTCCTCATCATGCAAAATCGCCAATTCACCTTGAATATCGGTCGTGTAAAATAGATTCATAATTTGCAAAAATCTATGAAAATGTGCTATCGGTCGCAAAAAATCCTATCAGATGTCAAAAATACAGTACCTTTGGTGTTAATCTTGTCAACAGATAACAAAAAAAAGCGTTTTTGTTTACAGCTTAGTTTGTAAAAAGATATTGCGAAATTTCCAAAACGCAAATCAATCATTAACAATCAAGAATCAATAATTTTTGCATGGATATTTTGATAATGGCAGGGCAGTTGATGCTGAGTCTGATGATTCTCGTAACGCTGCACGAATTGGGGCACTTTTTGCCGGCTCGGTGGTTCAATACCCGCGTAGAAAAATTTTACTTGTTTTTTGACCCCTGGTTTTCCTTGTTCAAAGCACGGAAAGTCAATGGATCATGGAGTTTTGATAGTTTTCTCAATAAAAATAAAGAATATCCCGACGACCGAAAAGACATTACCGAATACGGTATTGGCTGGCTGCCACTGGGGGGCTATGTAAAGATTTCAGGCATGATTGACGAAAGCATGGATACCGAGCAAATGAAGCAACCACCGCAGCCCTGGGAGTTTCGCTCCAAGCCGGCCTGGCAACGCCTGATTATCATGCTCGGTGGTGTGACGGTCAATTTTATTCTCGGCTTTTTTCTGTACGCAATGGTGCTGTGGATTTGGGGCGAAGAGTATTTGCCCAATGAAAATGTGAAATATGGCATTTTTGTGGACTCACTGGGTATGGATATGGGCTTAAAGGATGGTGACAAAGTGTTGGCGATTGGCGATCAGCCTTTTGAAAAATTCAATGACCGCCTGGTTATCCGCGAGGTTATTATTAATAATGCCAATAAACTTACCGTAGAAAGAGATGGAAAACAGATCGATTTGCCGATTGACCCAAAATTTGTTAAAATTCTTTCCTCAAGAGACAGCAAAAACAAGTTGTTATTTGGGCCGCGCACACCGTTTGGCGTAGAAGCCGTGGCTAAAGATTCTCCGGCAGAGCGAGCAAAAATTCAGAAAGATGATCAAATTATCGGTTTTAATGACATTTCGACGCCATATCTGACTGATTTTCAAAAACTTGCCAGAGCCAATAAAAACAAGGATGTTGTTGTAATGATATTGCGCAATCCGGATACGCTGCGTTTGAATATGAAAATCACCGAGGATGGCCGGATTGGCGTAGAAGCCAAGAGTTATAGGTACTATTTTGATTACAAACGCCAGGAATATACGCTTGGTCAGGCTTTGCCTTTGGGCATTACAAAAGGATTGGGTTTTCTTAATGACCAATTAAAAGCTTTCGGACAAATGTTCCGAGGTAAAATCAAAGTGTCGGAAAGCTTGGGCGGATTGGGCTCTATCGGCGGGATGTTTGGCGCGGAGTGGCGCTGGGAGCGCTTCTGGTTTATGACTGCAATTTTGTCATTGATTCTGGCTTTTATGAATCTTCTGCCTATCCCCGCGCTCGATGGCGGACACGTAATGTTTTTGTTGTACGAAATGATTAGTGGCAGAAAACCAAGCGATAAATTCCTGGAATATGCGACCACCGTTGGTTTTGTGCTGGTATTGGGGCTTATTGTGTATGCCAATGGATTGGACATTTGGAATGCGATCAAGGGCTTCTTTGGGAAGTAATATAATATGATGAATTATTTTGATTTTTTTGAGATTCCACTTGCTTTCATAATAGATGATTTGCTTTTAAAACAACGTTTTTATGAGTATAGCAAAAAATATCATCCTGATTTTTATACACTGGAATCAGATGAAAAACAAGCTGAAATCTTGGAATTTTCGACTTTAAATAATGAAGCCTACCGCACACTGGCGGATTTTGACAAGCGGATGAAGTATATTTTAGAACTAAAAGGCGTGCTGGCTGAAGAAGGTAAAAATGAAATTCCGCAAGATTTTTTAACGGAAATAATGGAACTCAACGAAGCCTTGATGGAATTAGAATTTGATTTTGATGAATTGGTTTATCGAGAGGCATTGCAAAAAAATGAGCAAATAGAAAGTGCTATTTTTCAAGAGGTTGCACCTATTTTAGCACATTATAACGATCAAAAAGCGACAGTACAGGAACTTTTTGCAATCAAAGATTTTTATCTAAAAAAGCGATATCTCTTGCGTATTCGAGAGAATTTATATAAATTCGCAACGCTTTAGACGAAAGGGTTATACAACAGAAGCCGAAGTGGCGGAACTGGTAGACGCGCTGGACTCAAAATCCAGTGTTGGCAACAACGTGTGGGTTCGAGTCCCACCTTCGGTACAAAAAAGAAATTCCTACAAATTACCGAAATGGCGGAATTGGTAGACGCACACGTTTCAGGGGCGTGCGGGGCAACCTGTGCGGGTTCGAGTCCCGCTTT
>JANRME010000325.1:0-3972 GCA_033761835.1 Saprospiraceae bacterium | reverse complement strand
ATTCAATAATTTGCAGGATATTTCCTTCATTATCTTGTATAAAAAAGAAAGGCGTGCCATCAGGTGCTTTTTGAATATCACTCAGAATATCAACGTGATTGTCTTTCAAAAACTTAAAACTTGCCTGGATATTTTTGGATTTGACACTCACAGAAAAAATTCCTAAATCGCCCATTAAAACTGGCGTCCGGGCAGCTTCAGGTGTCCGATCCAAATATTGCCAAAGCTCATAACCGCTCCCCCCACGCATATTGATAGCGAGTATCGCTCGCTTTTTATGTGATTCGCCCCCCATATAAGGCGCCATGTGCGTAGCCGTATTATCATCATCGAATACCAGGATATTGGAGCAAAGGTTCTTACCATACCAGGCAAATGCTGCCGATACATCCGCTACACCAACGCCAACTTGTTGGATGCCATAAATTACTTTTTTTGTCATAGTTGCACTTTTTCTATCCGCAAATGATTTTATGGAAAATTTGTCTGATTTTCAAAACAGAACGGCCCAAAATACACATTGCCGTATTTTTTAGGAGCATTTTTTAAAAAAATTAAAATTTTTGCGAATAAAAATAGGGCTATTGCTGATAGCAGATAGCCCGTCTTTTGTGGGTTTGGCAACTATAATTTTAATTTATCTTATGGCTTTATGCTTTTGGAATGGCTTTTTTATCATCAGGCAATTTTTTGAAATGCTCCGAGCCTTCAACCTCGATATTCAAATCATTAAGATCGCTGAATTTAAGAGCGCCTTCCAGGCTGAGCATGATAAACCCATCGTCGCCACTCACCAACATGAGTACATCGGTGATGGTATCACCTTTTTCGCGTATGAGAAACTCAATGGTTTGCCCATCATCCCGCACCTGGAAAAGCTCTTCAAATGCCTCTTGTTTAATATTCTTAATCAAATTTTTGTATTCATTTGGGCTCACCAAATTGCCATTTTCCATTGTCAGAATACGAAGCTGCGAGATTTTCCTCAACAATTGCGCTTCTTGTGCATCATCTGAAAAACTGGAAGCGAGTTTTAAAACCCAACCTCTGAGTTTGAGATCAGTAACGTGTTCCATGCTTTTATACTTGTCGTAAAAATTAGCAATCGCTTTAGTTTGCGCAAAACTCAGGCTCGCGGCGCCTATAAGCGCTGCAACGAATAGGATTTTTCTCATCGTTTTTTATTTTGGATGAAAGAATTGTGTGATAATACAATAGTATTATGATGCGATGGTGTTATAGTATAATGGCAATTTTGAATGATACAATAATGAAAACAGAATAATACTAAAAGATATAGCACGCATTAAACTAAGCCCTCGGAATATTCTTATTTTTTCGCTTTTGTTTCTCCGCTCTTTTTTTCTCGCGTGTTTGATCGTTGATCGGAAAATCGGTCATAAAATGATTGAGTAAATCCGAAAGGTCTTTCATGCGAATATTGGATTTCATGTGAAAAAAGACAAATTCGTCTTCTTCGCTTACCATAATGACTAAATCTCTGAATTTATCATTCTTCTTGATTTTGCCCATGATATTGACAGTAGTTCCTTCATCACGAATATAAATCAAGTCTGAGTAACCGCTACGGCGACTTTCACTTACAAAATTACTCACCGAAGCCGTGGGTATCGGGTTCTCTTCTTCCGCAATCATAAAGCGCATTTTTCCTACTTTCCGCGCCAGTTTCAGCGCTACTTTGGCGTCCTCGTCTTTTATCATATCGTAAGCGATTCCGCTGCCAAACCAAACCAGCCAGCCAGGAATTTTGACATTTCGTACGCCTTTCAAGTGCTTGTTTTGGCGATAAAATTCAGTGGCAGGTTGCTGCGCATGAACCAAAGAGCAACTTAACAGCGTTATTGCGATGGAAAACAGTAATATTTTCATACCCCTGCTTTTTATTCTTCGTTTTTCTTAATCTTAAAGTCATCATCTTCAATGCTTTCGGCGAGTTTAGATATTTTCGCTAAATCTATTTTACCGACAAAGCTGATTAGGACGAAGTCTTCATCCTGACCTCCGACCAAGAGGAAAAATTCTTCAAAAACATTACCATTGGTACCGGGAGCTTCCTTTACATAAAAGTCCACGTTTTCGCCATCCTTGTCGCGAACGGTCATTAATACTTCGTATTCGTTGGTGTTAATTTTAGATTTGGCTTCTTTGTAATATTGCAGGGCATTTCTATCGGTTGTCAAAATTCGCAAACCCCGCAAATCTTTAGCAATTTCCATAATCGCTTTTCCCTCTTCATCGTCCATACCATCAATCTTTAGCTTGTCAATCATCTGAAACATTTTCGGGCTGATAAACACCACTGTAAAGTTTTCGTCATTTACATACTGTGAAAAATATTTGTCAATGGCATTCGCTTGAGCGGTTAAAGCGGCACTTATGCAAGTCGCCATTAATGTTACAAACAGAATTTTAAATAATTTCATTGTTTTTTGATTTTAATGTGAATAAAAACAGTCAGGATTTTTCAATTAATCAATCATATAACAATACATCTATTAAATGCACATCATAGAAAACGATAAATAGTAAATGTATTATTGAATAATTTCGGTTATTTTGCGCATTTTACTCATTTCTTCAGCAGCAGTAGCCGCACCCTGATTCAATTCTGTAGAAGCTTTTTTTAGAGAGGTTTTTAAAACTTGATAAGCTTCTTCAGGTGTTTCTGGTTCGTATTTTGACCAGTCAATCGCTTGAGCTACTGGCGCTGTTTTTGCAGGATTCATTTGCTGATAACCCCACCAAACACCGATAGTAAGCAAAGCAACCGCTGCGACTCGCGCCATCCAGATACTAAGTCGGCGCACTTTCAAGTGTGGTTGTTCGGTCTTTTGAAGCTGGCGTAACAACTGTTCTTCAAAAATAGTATCCAACTTTTGCTCGCGCTCGCTTTGAAAAAAACGAAACAGCGGCTGGTAAGGGCGAAGCGATTCGTGTATTGTTGCCCCATTAAAATATTCGCGGAGTTGTGCCTCTTCTTGAAGAGAAGTTTCACCCTCAAAATATTTTTCCAGCAGTTGACTAATTTCTTTATAATTCATATAACTTGCTGTTTATCAAGTGTTCTCGAATATGTGTTCTGGCCCTGAAAAGATTGATTTTCACTTGATTCATCGGCATTTCAAGCATTTCACTGATTTCTTCGTAACTCAAACCTTCGATGTCGCGCAATTGCATCACCATGCGGTGTTTTTCAGGTAGGTGCTGCATCAATTGGCGGATTTGCTCAATCATGTCGTTACTTTCGATCACTTCGTCAGGCGGCGTAGCATCATCGCGCCAATCAGCGTATTCCGGCAAGTCGTCGGTATGACGGTGTTTCGAACGCAATTTATCCAAAGCCAGGTTTTTAGTCATTTTCATCGTCAAAGCTCCCATGTTTTCTACTTCGTGCCAGGAGTCGCGCTTTTGCCAAACCCTGACCAACACTTCTTGCACCACATCCTCTGCTTCCATCGTGTTTTTGAGGATGCTTTGCGCAAAGCGATACAATTTGTCTTTGCCGGGCAATATGTGTTCTTTAAAGTACATCAAGCTCATAACATTAGCAGGACGATTGATTTTAGAAAATGTTACAACCGAAATACAACTTTTTTTGTAAAATTGGTATTGGTTATTCGGCGACAGGATTGAACATTAAATTTCAGCAAAATTCTAATGCCGAAATAAGAATTAACAACAATCCCCATTTTAGCCCTAAATTTACACCTTGAAACAGGATTTATGGTCAAAATTATAGATCGTTTAGTCATCAAAAGCTTTATTCCTCCGTTTATCGTCACTTTTGCGATAGCGGTGTTTTTCTTTTTGATGCAAACGCTGTGGTTTTATATTGATGATATTGCAGGAAAAGGACTCGGCATTTTTTTAGTCATGGAATTACTGGCATACAAATGCGTAAGTTTGGTTCCAATGGCGCTGCCTTTGGCGATTTTGATTTCTTCAGTAATG
>JANRME010000324.1:0-20391 GCA_033761835.1 Saprospiraceae bacterium | reverse complement strand
CGATTTTATTGGATGACCACTCAATCAATATGCGATTGTATGAAGCGATTCCAGAACCATATCGAATCAAAGGCGATAATATTCCTTTACAATTAAAGGCAATTAAAAATCAAACGGAAATCAAGCATTTGCGCGAAACGATGCGCAAGGATGGCGTGGCTTTGCTTCGATTTTTCCGATGGCTGGAACAAGAATTGACATCCAGAACGGTAACCGAATACGAAGCGGGTCGCCGACTCCACGAATTCCGCAAAGCAGAAGGCGATTATTTTGGCGAAAGCTTCACGGCGATTGTCGGATACAATAGTAACGGTGCGATTGTGCATTATCGACCGGATGAAAAAACTTCTGCAAGTATCAAGCCCGAAGGCATCCTCCTACTCGACTCCGGCGGGCAGTATTTGCAAGGTACGACCGATATTACCCGCACGATCGCGCTCAGCGCACCCACCGACGAGCAAAAACGCAACTACACATTGGTGTTGAAAGGGCATATCGCTTTGGCGACTGCCAAGTTCCCAGCGGGTACGGCGGGGGCGCAGTTGGATGCATTTGCAAGGATGCACCTTTGGCAACACGGTTTGAATTATGGGCACGGCACGGGGCATGGCGTAGGCTTCTTTTTGAGTGTACACGAGCCGCCGCAAGGTTTCGCAGCAAGCCCAAGCAATCAGCGAGGCAATACCGCGCACGAGCCGGGCATGCTCACTTCTAACGAACCTGGATTTTACAAAACAGGCGAATACGGCATCCGTATCGAAAATTTGGTTCTTTGTGTGGAGGCCGAAGAAACCGCTTTTGGCAGGTTTTTGCAATTTGAAACATTAAGTCTTTTTCCAATTGATACTGCTTTGATTGACAAAAATTTATTGACTCAAGAAGAAAAATTGTGGCTTAATACTTATCATCAAAGGGTTTTTAATGAATTGGCGCCGTTGTTGGAAGGCGAGGAAATGGAATGGCTGCGTCGCAAATGCGATGACCTGTGATAGGAGAACAAGCGACGGAGAGGCTGGGATAATTAGATTTTGATGGCTTAATCCACCATTTTTTCCGAACATTTACTTTTTATTAAAAAATCTTTATAATCTTTAATAGAAAGCATTTCCCGGATGGCTGCTTTTTTATCGGAAGCTTCATCATAATAAGCTTTACAAATTTCGTAACCAATGTAATAACCCAGATCAGCAGGCCAATCGGGCGTTTCATTATTCCCATTATATAGCCAGCGATTGCCTTGCTTAAAATTGTCGTTCATTTCTTTTTCAAATTCCGCCCAAATCATCTTTTTACGTCCTTCAGCAAAATTTTTTAAGCGATCATTAATGGTCTTACCAACAGCTAATTCACATAGAAAATCCGCCATGCCCTCTTTAATGCAGGAAGCAAGCAGCGTTTTTTCGTTTTTCATCTTGTCTTGCTGAAAGTGAATGGATTCGTGCATCACGATATAAGGCAGTGATTCAATGGTTTTGAAGTTATTTCGTTCCCAGCCTCCGAGTTCATCCACAGGTATATCCTCGGATTTGGCATGAATTTCTACCCCGATCAGTAAGCCTGCATCAGAAGTCGTACCGCCCGAAGTCCACCGACCAATCAGAAAATACACATCCGGGAAAATAGCATCAGGATAAAGTTCTTGCAGCTTTTCAAATCCTTGATATATCTGCTCTTTTTGGCTTTCAACTTTCAAAGTATTCTGGCGAATCGCCATATAAAAATTGGTTCTTTTCTTTTTTTCTTGCGTAAAACTTTTGATGCCACTGAATCGCAGGCGCGCAAAGTCTTTCAAGCCTTTCGAGCCAATATCAAGATAATGTTCGGTATAAATTTTTTCTGCATTTGCGGTATCTTTTTGCGCCAGATCAAATGCTTTCCAAAAATTATCTAAATCAGCGGTGATAAGCTGCGCTTTGCGTGGGTCTTTATTATTCTTTTGTGCATATAAAGAAACGACAAGCAACAGACTCCATAATAATAGCATAGATGATTTCATAAAAATGCGGATTTCTTCAAAAATACAAAGTCCGCTAAGAAACGTTGCTTTTGGGAGGCAATTTTTACCTTTGCGTTATGCAAAATGTTCAGCATTTAAAAGAACTTCTCGTCAAAACTATTCACTTCCTGCACGCCCAAGGCTGGGCGCCAGCAACTTCTTCGAATTATTCATTTCGTGAAAATGGGGAAGTCAATTTTTATATTTCCGAAAGCGGCATTGATAAAGGCGAATTTTCAGTTGAAAATTTTCTATATGTGACGCCATACGGAAAACCAATAAATGATGAACGGCGACCTTCGGCAGAGACGGGTTTGCATTCTTCCATTTACCAATTATATCCTGATGCTCATTGTATTTTGCATACCCATACGGTACTGAACACGATTATTTCTCAATTCTTTTTGCAACAAAAAGCTTTATTTTTAGCCGATTATGAAATTTTGAAAGGCTTTTCCGGCGTGAAAACGCATGAAGTAAATATAAAAATTCCTATTTTTGAAAATACGCAGGACATTCCGGCTTTGGCAAAAGAAGTCGAGGCATACGCTGAAACCGAGCAAATATGGGCTTTCTTGATCGCTGGACATGGGATGTACACTTGGGGTAGTACCATCGCCGAAGCGAAGCGCCATGTGGAAGTCGTCGAGTTTCTCTTGGAATGCGAATACCGTAAGCTTTTATTGAGACGATAAGATTTGGAGACTTGGTGACTAAGAGAAGAAGAGACTAAGAGAAAAAGAGACTCTGAGAGAAATTGAAAACACATTAACACCATAACACCACATAAAAAATGGCATTTTTAACAATTCCTGATAAAAACACGGTGATCCGCGACGCAGCGGAAATCAAGCAATTCCTGAATCAACGCGGTGTCATTTATGAGCAATGGGAAGCATCTGTACCTTTTGCTGACGATGCCGACCAGGAAACCATTCTGAACGCTTATGCCCACAAACTCAAACCTTACATGGAAGCCAACGGCTACCAAACGGCGGATGTAATTAATGTGCATCCTGAAACGCCTAATCTGGAGGCTTTGCGCAATAAATTCCTGACCGAGCATATCCACACCGAAGACGAAGTGCGCTTCTTTGTAGATGGGGAAGGGATGTTTTGGTTCAACCTAGAAGGCGGCGAAGATGTATTTTGCGTGACCTGTCAGGCGGGCGATTTGATTTCCGTACCTGCCAATTCCAAGCATTGGTTTGACCTTGGTCCAAAAAATAGAGTGAAGGCAATCCGCGTATTTATTGACCAATCGGGCTGGGTGCCGCATTATACCGAAAGTGGCGTGGATGCTCAATATAATGGACGCGTTCCGCTGTCATAAATGATGGAGTAATGGAGTTTTGGAGTGATGCCACTTTCAATCTTCCATTACTCCATCATTCCAATTTTCCAAGATTCCAATACTCCATGATTCATTATATTCTTACCGACATCGAAGGGACTACTACAGATATTGCCTTTGTACAAAAGGTCTTATTTCCATATTCCTATCAAAAATTGCCTGATTTTGTGCGTACCAACGCAAGCGAGGCGGCTGTTGCTGAATGTATTAAAGAAGCAGAGCAAACATTGAATACTGAAAATCAATTACATACAAATTTAGAACAAGTAATTGAAGCGCTGCTATTCTGGATTAAAGAAGACCGCAAACATCCCGCATTGAAAAAATTGCAGGGGATGATCTGGCGCGAAGGCTACGAAACGAAGGGTTTCAAAGGACATGTTTATCCTGATGTTCTGCCACAATTAGAAAACTGGCGCGCGCAAGATATTGGCATTGGCATTTACTCTTCCGGCTCGGTGGAAGCGCAAAAATTATTGTTTGGCTATAGCGAATATGGGGATTTAAATCATTTATTCGACCATAATTTCGATACAAGGGTTGGGCATAAGCGCGAAACAGAATCTTATCAAAATATTGCTAAAGCATTGAATTTGAATTCAGAACAAATCTTATTTCTTTCTGATATAGAAGCGGAATTAGATGCTGCGCAAGAGGCTGGAATGCAAACGATACAACTTGTGCGTGAAGGAACAACAGCAAGTGAAAGACACAAAACGGCAAGCGATTTTTCGGAGATAAAAATCAAGGATTAAGGTGCAGCCAAGCGCTGTAATCGCCTCACTTTTTTTAAGCCCTCTCGAATAATGCGAATCATTTTGAACGTAGGAACGTAAGCTGCGCCTAGGCGGCGATTGGCGCGTCCGATGCGCTCGATGAGTATCCAATGTCTGACAATTTCGCGCAAAGCACCGAAGTAAGTCATCCGCTCGGGATCGTAGATATGCGTCGGTTCAGAGCAGACGCCATTGATTTCCAGAATCGTGATGTTTTTACCTTGTTTTAAACTTTCCCAGCTATCGCATTTGATGTCGAAACGGCCATAGTTAAATCCAGGAATCTGATCTGCGATTTTATCAAAAGTAGTTTCTAATTCGTTATCAATCAAATGATTACCACTGATGAAACGCGTACCTTTGGAATGATTACCAATGACGCCCAGCGAAATTCGTTCGCCTGCTTTGGGAACAGATAAAAGTAAATCAGAATACGTATCACGCAGACGATCAATTTGTAATAATGCACGCGGGCTTCGCTGTACAAGTTCTAAAACCGTAGAATGCCCGTCACCAGTGATGCCGAGAAATTCTTTGAGCGTGACAGAAGTAATTTTGCCTTTGGTTTTGCCTGGAAAACGATGATATAAAATCCCAAATTCGCCTGCTCTCCATACAAATTCCTGGATGATAAAATCGGTTTTATAATTGTCGAGATAAGCTTGCAACTCGCTTTCGGAATCAATTTTTCTAACCAGAAAACCCCGAAAACCCAAGTCTGGCTTGGCGATCAAGGGAAACGAAATGCCCGCTTGCTGGATTTTTTTCAAAACGGTTTCAAAGTCATCCGTTTCTTTGGCAAATGCTGTTTTCGGGCGGTACTGCTCGGGGATTTTTAAAATGGTTTCGTATTTTGATTCAAAACCAAAACCACCAGTGAAAATGCCAGGATTGGCAGTTGTAAAAAACGCTGGATGCCTGGAACGCAGTGCCAGCAAAGGTCCCACCACGTACATCGGGAAATAGAAAGCTTTGGCCGACCAGTATTCCCAATTTTGCCAGCGAATGCGATCTGCTTTTTGCTTGAAGTTTTCCGTTTTTTGCAAATACGCCGGTTTTGTTAGCGTTTCTGTGTGCCCGTTTCCCATTATTCCACGATTCCAATCAAATTTTTATTCAACTCGATTTTCGCTTGTTTCAACTCTTCGCGCAATAGATCATGATAAAGCATCGCAGCGCTGTCAGGTGTTTTCACAATGCTCGTCACGCTCACCGTTTGCACATAACCGCGATTCATAATCACATCATTCCAGGGATCGCCTTCACCTGCGTGGTGATGAAAATCAAGAATTGCAGGCAAATCAAAGTCTTCACGACCTTCGAGCCAATTGGCAAACCATTCTTCCCGCTTGGCGCGGATGGAGGCTTCATACAATGTTGCCGAAGACCAAATATGATGTTCGTTTGCACTCAATTCTTTGATATGTGCTACTTGTTCATCCCAACGAAGTTCGAATAAATTGCCTTGATCGTAAGCAACCATTGTAAACGGTTCAATCGCTCGGAAATCAAAGCGTTCAAAAAAATCTTCGGCTTTATCAAATTCAAAAAATTCCAAAGCCATGATGCCCCGGCTCATTCTGTAATTGGGTTTGCGCTCGTGCCGCTCAAAAGCGCCATTGAGAATGCATAACACTTTATCGCTGTCAGACATAGCAATCCAGGTGCCGCCTGCGCCGCCGTCACGCGGAAAAACCAATTGCGTATCGCCTTCCACAATGCTAAGGTTGCGAGGCGAACGCGTCGCTTGCTCATCGCGGTTGGATGTAAGTATAAAATTATCTTTCCCTTTCGGGATATAAGTTACTGTACACATTTTTTTGAGATGTTAGACGATAGACAACAGATGTTAGACTTCATTTGTAAAATTTGTCTAATGCCTATCGTCTAATAATCTAAAGTCTAATAATAAACAATCACTTCTTCTTTTCCCTTCCTTTGCAAATCAGGCACTTGTACCTCATCTGCAGGATAGCCTACCGGAATCAACAAGAAAGGTTTTTCATTTTCGGGTCTGTTGAGGATTTTTTGTAGGAAATTCATAGGACTGGGTGTATGCGTAAGTGCGACCAAACCAGCATTGTGAATAGCTGCCAGCAGCATTCCACAGGCCAGTCCGACCGATTCATTGACATAATAACATTTGCGCTTTTCGCCGTTGACAAGGTCATAAGATTTTTTGAATACTACAATCAAGTACGGGGCAATTTCCAAAAATGGTTTGTGTTCATCCGTACCAAATGGGGTCAAGTCTTGCAGCCATTCGTCGCCCATACGCCCGTGATAGTTGGTGTATTCTTCTTCCTCTGCCGCTTTGCGAATGTCGCTTTTGATCGTTGTATCAGAAACAACACAAAACGTCCAGGGTTGCTTATGTGCGCCCGAAGGTGCGGTGGAAGCAGTCATGATAATGTTTTCAATCACTTCTTTTGGCACAGGCTTATTTGAAAAATCTCGCACGGTGCGACGCTTGTTTAAAAGCGAATAAAAATCTTGACTGCGTTGCAGCATTTCATCTTCTGAAAATTGCAAAGCTTTATAAGGAATAAATTTGGGTTCTTGCACTACTGCCATTTCAAATAATTGTATAATGTCAATTATACTTGTCCAATAATCAATGATAAATGCTCAATTCAATAGGTGTCATCTAATGCAAAATCATTTTTGCGGTACATCCACTTACCGTTGGTGAAATCAGGAAACTCAACGCTTTCACCGCCTAAAGCAATGGATGATTCCGACAGCGGCGTAATCGCACTCCAAGTCACTGCATCGTACACATCCTGCGGTGTATTCGTTTTTCTTTTCACCGCTTCGAGGAAAGCATTCAGCACAAACCAGTCCATACCGCCGTGCCCCGCGCCCGCTGCGTCGTTTCCATATTTTTTCCAGAGTGGATGATCGTATTGGTCGAGCCAGGGTTGTGCGTTTTCCCAACGGTGCGCTGCTTTGCTTTTACCTTCAATATAAATCGAACTATTTACATCCATCCAGATGCCTTCAGTGCCTTGCACGCGGAAACCCAATGAATACGGGCGTGGCAGGTTGGTATCATGTTGTAATAAAATCGTTTCATCATTTACCGTTCGTATCATGGTTGTAACTACATCACCGAGTTTGAAATTGATCTTCGCATTTGAGTGATTTTCACCGCCTTTTTCCACTATATAATTGTGCAAACCACGCGCTTTAGAAGAGTAAGAAACCAACTGGGTAAAACGATTGCCTCTATTGATGTCCAGCATCATTGCCACAGGACCAATGCCATGCGTTGGATACAGGTCGCCATTGCGATGGATCGAATGATGCGTTCGCCACTGCGCTTCTGAGAAGCCTTTTTCACCAAACTCCGCGCCAATGCCAGGATTTGTTTTGCCATCGTTGAACTTGATATTGCGCAAATCATGTTGATAGCCGCCCTGCAAATGCACCAATTCACCAAAAAGTCCTTGCCGCACCATATTCATTACCGCCATTACATCGCGCCGATAGCAAACATTTTCCAGCATCATCAAAGGCATGCCCGTCCGTTCGGAAGTGTGCACCAATTCCCAACATTCTTCCACCGTCATACCTGTTATTACTTCACAACCCACGTATTTCTTGGCATTCATGGCGTCCAAACACATCTGCGTATGCCATTCCCAGGGGGTGGATATAATAACAGCGTCAATATCTTTATTTTCCAATAATTTCCGATAGCCATAAGGGCCCTCAAGAATAACCTGCGGTTTTGGCTTATTTGCTTTGGTGACTTGCTTCAAGGCGGTATCCATCATCGCTTGCTGAATGTCGCATAACGCAATGACTTCCACATCATCACGTCTTAAAGCTAAATCCAAATGATCCTGACCACGAAACCCTACGCCAATAAAGCCAAGTCGCACTTTTTGAGCATTATCTTTCGCAAAAACCGCGGAAGCAGGAAGTATGGTCAATCCAACTCCTGTAAGCGCTGAATCCTTTAGAAAATCCCTACGGGTTTTGAGTTGTTTCATGTCGCTTTGTTTTGATTAAAAATTCGAACCGTCTGTAAATCAATATCATGGCGTTGAAACTGAAACTGGCAAAATCTTTCCATTAAAAAATTGCTGTCCGTTCAGGCAAAACCAGGCCACCCATTCTGCCATTTTTTCACTATTCAAAGGTGCTTGATAGCCTGGGAAAGCCGTTTCGAGCATTTCCGTTTGCACTGCCCCAAAAGCGAGGCAATTTACGGCAATCTTTTGGTCTTTAAGTTCTTCGGCAAGACATTCTGTCAAATTTGCCACCGCCGCTTTACTTGCGCTGTAAGCCGATAAGCCAGGAAATTTGCTGCTACCCTGGAATCCGCCCATGCTACCAATATTAATAATATGAGCATTTAGGCTTTTCTCAAGATAAGGAAGTAACGTGCGAATCAATCCGACAACGCCGAGGATATTCGTTCCAAAAGATCGTTGCCAATCGGACATGGTCAACTGTCGAAACGGCTTATTGATAAGCAATCCGGCATTATTGAGTAAAATATCCACGCCACCCATGGCTTCCACCTTTTGCAGCAGCGCATCAATATCAGGGCTTGTGATATCAAAAGAAAGATATTCGATATTCTTTGATTTAGTGGCTAATTCTTTGATTTTCTGCTCATTGCGTGATAGGATTAATATTTTATTTTCAGGGCTTTCCGCTAATTTTAAAGCCGTATCGTAACCAATGCCTTTGCTCGCGCCAGTAATGATAATATTCATAAGTTTGGAAATTTGACGTTTGGAAGTTCGAGGTTGAAAGTTTAAAAATGCAAAAAAATATTGATTTACACTTCGCTTCGAAAAATGGTCAGCAGTAAATGATAAATTTGCGCTTCATGGAGACCCGAATAAAATTGCGCATCCGAGATAAAATAAAAGAAACCGAGCGTGCTGCAACTTTGGTTTTGGAGTCACTTGGTGGGCCATTGATATATCGTGCGGGGCAATTTTTGACGCTAATTTTTAATAACCTTGGTCCGAAAGCATTTCGACGGTCGTATTCGTTTAGTTCGACGCCAGGGGTCGATGCGTTTCCTACGATTACCGTGAAAAAAGTGCCCAATGGCAGCGCTTCGCGTTTTTTGGTAGATCAAGTGCAAATTGGCGATATTTTGGAGGCAATTTCACCGGCGGGGCAATTCATTTTACCTGAAGATGATGGATCGCCACGAGATATTTTTCTCATCGGTGGCGGCAGCGGCATTACGCCTTTGTTTTCTATTTTAAAGCAAGTACTGCATTTTGAACCGCAGAGTCGAGTGACCTTAATCGTAGCTAATTCTAATGAAAATGCGATTATTTTTCGTCAAGCGCTACTGGATTTGATTAAAATATTCCCAGAAAGGCTAAAAATTATTCATTTTCTTAGCAATACTTTGATGCCGATTTCTTATTTGCGAGAAGCAGAAAACCCTGCTGAAATTCGCTTAGAACGCTTGAGCAATGCTTTAGTGGAAGCATTAATCTTGCAGTGCCTCCATTTTGACCGAAAAAATGCTCAATTCTTTTTGTGCGGCCCTAAAAACTTGATGCTCAAAGCCTCGCAAATGCTGCATTATTTACAATTTGGTGAAACTCAAGTTCATCAAGAGGTTTTCGATATAATTGAGCCATACCGTCCTCCCAAAGATTTGTATAAAAATAGCCAAGTATTTATTGAATTTTCTGGGAAAAACTTCCTTGTACCTGTCAAAGCAGGTGACACCATTCTGGAAGCAGCTGAAAAAGCAGGATTAGCATTGCCTTATAGCTGCCGAAGTGGCATTTGTACTACGTGCATAGGCAAGTGTACGAGTGGTCGTGTGGAAATGTTTACCAATGCAGGTCAAATCACTACGGATATAAGTAACGGCATTGTATTTACTTGCGTAGGCTATCCCCTCACGCCGGAGGTCAGCATCAAAATTGGTTAAGAAAGAAGACCCCGCAACCCTGCGAGGTCTTCCAAAGTCTGCTATTTTCTCTCTATCACGGATCTACTTTTAGAATAAATCTTACCGGCAAGGTGAAATAAACATTCACTGCACGCCCACGTTGCTTACCAGGAGACCAGCGTTCCGACAGTTCATTCATCTTTTTGACGACCCGTAATGCTTCTTCGCCACAACCACCACCAATTTCTCGAACGATTTCCGCTTTGTCAATCGTTCCATCTTTGCTTACTACGAAACGAATCACTACTGTCCCTTCGATATTGTTTTCCCGTGCAATGCTGGGATAATTAATATTTGCATAAATGAATTCCAGCAACTTTTTGTCGGCGCAAGCTTTCTTATCTGTAATAGATGCTAATGCCTCACAACCAGGGAAGCGTGGCATTTCCTCCACGACCTTGAAAATTTCCTCTTCCACCGGAGCTGGCGGCGGTGGCGGTGGTGGTGCTACCACTTTTTTCTCGTCTTTTTTGTCCATTGAAGCCGGAATACTAATTACTTCTGTCCTAGCATCTACCGATTGATCTAAGAATTCTACATCTTCTGCTTCCACTAACAAATCAGCCGGAACTTCCTCAATGACAGGAGGCGGTGGTGGTGGTGGCGGCGGCGGGGCTTCAGCAGTACGTGGCGGTTCAATTTCTACATCCACATCCAAAGCTAAACCCGCACCATCCGGGATAAAAATTTGTCGGTTTGGAATAGTTAGGTTAAAAAGTCCAATCACCAAACCCAAGGTCATCACCAAACTCAGGCTCACTATGATACCCCTGTATTGAAAAATATTGACATCTGGGTACTTGTTGCGCGCCGTTAAAGGTGAGTTCCATTGAACATTTTTGTATTTTTCGGTAAGATTACTGATCGCTTTTCGATTGAAATACATCCTACCCAAAAAACTAAGCCCTAAAATCGCCACTACAATCGTGGCTGCTATCCAGAGCACTTCAGCCGTTGTAAAAGAGAGATTCGCAGTCATGGCTTTCGTTTTTAAAATCAGGGAACAAATATTTTTATAGTGCTAATTTGCATCTATTCTACTTTAGCATCCATGACCACCATCAAGCGAAAAAATGACTTTTATCAGTCGTTTTGTATTGATACGGTGATGTTGTGTTATAGGGCTTTCTTTTTGCAACTTATAACTTAATATTTTTTAAATAAGCATTTGTTCTAAATAAAATATAGGTTTTTATTGACGTAAACTATTAATTTTCAACCAAATGCGACTCTCGACTATTGACTATTAAACTGTTCGACTACTTAGATATCATAAAGAAAACACTTATAATCCGATGTAATGATAGGCAAATACAATGATGACTATTTCGCTAGTGTGAAGTTCTGCTGAACGGCTTGGCTTTTTCCTACTTCTAAGCTCAAGCTATTTCTTTATTTCCCATACAATTCATCTATCTCAAAAAGTTGATTGTCTGTAATTTGTAGACTCAGGGTTGATTTTTGGGTTCTTTTTGATTCAGAAGCTCAAATTCCCTAATTGTTAACCTTTTTTTGATGCTAATCCATAATTCACGTTAATAATAACAAAATTTCAAATTGAAAAAGGTTCTTGTCAACAAATAACCTTACTCTATTTTACTTCTTCTTCACTTTCTCTGGCACAATAATGCGGCTCACTTTCTCCTGCTCCAGCATTTGATTAAACTTGGGTAGCTCGCTATCCATCACGGCTTCGTATTGGGTCATAATTTCATCATAGGCTTTTTTCAAATCAGCAAAAGCCTCAATCGCGCCGCCAGTCGGGCGATGCTGATCGTACATTACTACGCTATAAAGCCGAAGTAAATGATTGCAAAATTTACGCTCAAAATTGATTTCATCCTGGCTTACTTCGATATTATTATTAATCAGTAAGTCCTCGACTTCGCTGAGTTTTTTGCCAATAGCTTCAGCTTCTGATCTGAGTTTTTCGTTGTGTCCGGCTTTGATAGCACGCTCAGCAATCGTTTTCATTTGCTCGCGCACCGAGCGCAGATTGCGGATACGATTTTGTGAATCGTCAATCATGTCGCGGATTTCGATTGCCATGTCTAATTGTGACTTATAATCAACATCCGTAATATTTGCCCAACGAGGATCGGGTAAGACGGTAAAGCTTTGTGTCTGTGTCCAATCACCAATCGTTAATCGCGCTTGATAAGTACCTGGCCTTGCGCGTGGGCCTGCTGCTGGAATCGAAACATCCATGGTGATCATATTTTCTACCAAATCAGGGCCATTATATTGCAAATCCCAGGATATAATATTAAAACCTTTTTTTATGTCTATTTTGCGGCGGCGATTTTTAGAGCCTTTCTCATACTTTCGAATTACATTTTCATTTACATCCAAAATCTCTAACGTAATAATTTCACTATCTTTTGGTGTATTCTTTATATAAATATTAAATTTCGCATCATAACCGCCAACGCTGGTGCGATAAGTATCTCTCGGTTTGAAAAAAAACTTATCGGCTTTCGCCAAATTATCATTTAATTGATGCAGCGGTGTGAGGTCATCCAGCACCCAAAACGCGCGCCCCTGCGTGCTGATAGCCAAATCTTTTTGGTGTACTTCCAGATCGGTAATCGGAACGTGCGGTAAGTTCAATTGCAAGGATTGCCAATGCTTGCCATCATCGAAAGAAACGTACATTCCATACTCCGTGCCTGCGTAGAGCAAGCCTTTGCGGTCGGGGTCTTCGGCGATCGCGCGCACAAAATGCCCTTCAGGAATGCCGTTTTTACCATCGGTAAGCAATTCCCAGGTTTTTCCAAAATCATTCGTCCGGAAAATATAGGGTTTGAAATCGTTGTAACGATATTTTTGCACCGCCATAAAAGCGCGCCCCGGCGCATGGGTAGAAAGTTCAATTTTATTGACTGTGCATTCGCCGGGCATATTTTTTGGCGTGATATTTTGCCAGGTATTGCCTTCATCAAAAGTGATATGCACCAAGCCGTCATCCGTGCCCGCCCAGAGTTCGCCTTGTTTGAATGGTGATTCTTCCAAAGCGAAAACTGTGCAATAAATCTCCACGCCGGTGCCATCATGCTGAATCGGGCCGCCAGGAATATCGAAATATTTGTCTATGTTTTTCGTCAAATCCGGGCTGATGAGTTGCCAATCCTGCCCATCATTATTGGTTTTAAACACGCGATTTGCAGCCTGATAGACCACATTCGGATTGAATTTTGACACGACAATCGGGAAGTTCCATTGCCAGCGGTACTTGAGTTTGCGCTGCTCGGTACCTTCGGTGTAATGCGGATACGCCGTGACCTGACGCGATTGACCCGTTTCCAGATTCGTGATTGTGATTTCACCACTGTAACTACCAGCCCAAACAATATTGGGATGTTCATGATTCACACCTACGTCTGCGCATTCGCTGCCGCCTACGTCGTAGCAGTTTTGAAAATCGGTGACACCGCCAGGATCACGATTTGGAATACTAATCGTCGTATTATCTTGTTGACCAGCGTATAAACGGTATGGAAATTGATTATCAACGGTGACCCTATAAAACTCAGAAGTTGGTTGATTTAATTGCGTACTCCAGGTTTTGCCGCCGTTTAAAGTGACCGTTGCGCCGCCGTCGTTGCAATGAATCATCAAATTTGAATTGTTTGGATTGATCCAAAGCCCATGATTGTCGCCATGCGGCACCGATATTTCCATGTCAAAATTCGTACCGCCATCCACCGATTTCCAGAAATCCACATTATTCACAAAAACGGTGTTCTCATCTTTGGGATCAGCAGTAACGTGTGCATAATACCAGCCACGCTGGCGAAGCTTATGGTCACGGTTGACGCGTGTCCAGTTTTTGCCCGCATCGTCGGTGCGATACAATCCACCCTCCTCCTCATCGGCAGCAATAATAATCGCCCAAATGCGGTTGGGATTAGCAGGAGAAATCGCCAAACCAATGCGACCAATTAGTCCTTTTGGTAAGCCTTCTGTCAATTTCGTCCAGGTATCACCGCCGTCTGTTGTTTTCCAGATGCCGCCGTCCCTGCCACCGTCAATCATTGTGTAAGGCTTACGTTCGGCGCGCCACATGGTAGCGTAAATTTCACGGGGGTTCTGAGGATTCATCGCCAAATCAATCGCGCCAATCGTATCACTCAATGCTAGTATTGGTTCCCAATTTTGACCGCCATCCTTGGATCGGTAGACACCGCGTTCTTTATTCGACCCGAAAATTTGTCCCAACACTGCAACGTACAGCAAATCAGGATTTTGTGGATGTACTTCTATTTTTCCAATCAAGCCTGCTTTTGGCAAACCAATATATTGCCATTTTCTACCGCCATCCGTGGATTTGTACATTCCAACGCCTTGTGAAATATTGCCACGCGGACAAGCGGAGCCAGTTCCCACGTATATCACATTTGCATCAGAAGGCGCGACGGTAATTGCTCCAATCGAACCTGCTTCTATTTGACCATCAGAAATATTTTCCCAAGAATTTCCTGCATCGTCTGTTTTCCAAACGCCACCGCCGGTAGATCCAAAGAAAAAAGTGAAAGGCTGACTTGAAATGCCCGTCACTGCTGTGGCACGGCCACCGCGAGTGGGACCGATGTTGCGATATTGCATTCCAGAAAACAAATCAGGATTGACAAGAAGGTTGGGGTCTTTAGATATTGCTTGTGCAATAACTTCTATTTGAAAAAAACAAAAAGCCAGGAGCGTGGAGATAAATAGTCGCTTCATAGATAATACTTTTACCTTTTGATATTAGACAAAGATAAAATTTCGCCATTCAGATTGTCTAAAGATTGATACAAAATTTGGTATTTTACAAGCTACACCGAAAACCCATCCGCCGGTTGGCGGATCAAAAATTGATTTTGTATGAAAATCGCACCAATCCTATTGACAATACTACTGTTTTTGAGCATCAGCTTATCTGCACAGAAGAAAAAACAACCTGCTAATACCACAGATGCGACCAATAGCACTCAATTCGAACAAAGTTTGTACGAAGGATTGCAATGGCGCTTGGTCGGGCCCTTTCGAGGCGGGCGTGCAGGGACAGTCGTTGGCGTTCCTGGAAATCCTAATTTATATTACACGGGTACTGCTGGAGGTGGCGTTTGGAAAACAATGGACGGTGGGAGTACTTGGCAATGTGTTTCCGATGGCTACTTCGGTGGCTCGATTGGCGCAGTGGCAGTAGCAGAAAGCGATCCAAACGTGATCTACGTAGGCGAAGGCGAGCAGACCGTGCGTGGCAATGTCTCCTCCGGGCGTGGACTTTGGCACTCGACTGATGCAGGAGAAACCTGGAAATTCATTGGTTTGAAAGAATCTGAACATATCGGACGCATCCGAGTGCATCCGCAAAACCCTGATTTGGTGTACGTTGCAGCAATGGGCAATCTTTGGAAACCCAACGATATGCGCGGCGTCTATCGCTCGAAAGATGGAGGTGAGACTTGGGAACGAATTCTATTTGAAAGCGACAAAGCTGGCGCAGTGGATTTGGTTTTAGACCCTAATAATCCTCGAATCATTTATGCCAGCACTTGGGAAATCAAGCGCAATGGTTATCGTATGGACAGTGGCGGCCCGGGCAGCCATCTTTGGAAAAGTACCGATGGTGGCGATACCTGGACGAAATTGACCCACAATCCTGGTTTGCCGAAAGGCGTTTGGGGTATTGTAGGCATTGCTGTTTCGCCTTTAAATTCAAAAAGAATTTGGGCGATCATTGAAAATGAAGATGGCGGCGTATTCCGATCAGATGATGGCGGCAAAACCTGGCGCAAAACGAGCGGCTTCCGCGAATTGCGGCAACGCGCCTGGTACTATTCCAGAATTTATGCTGATTCTCAGAATGAGGATATGGTGTATGTTTGTAATGTGAGTTTCTGGCGCTCAAAGGATGGCGGCGAAAATTGGGAACGTATAGGTACACCCCACGGCGATCATCACGATCTTTGGATTGCTCCAGAAAACAACCAACGCATGGCCATTGCGGATGACGGCGGTGCTCAAGTTTCGACCGATGCCGGTGCGAATTGGACAACTTATCACAATCAACCGACCGCGCAGTTTTACCGCGTTACCACCGATAATGATTTTCCTTATCGAATTCTTGGTGCGCAGCAAGACAATTCTACCATCCGTATTCGGCACAGAACGGCAGGTAATGCTATAACCGAGCGCGATTGGGAGCCCTCCGCCGGTGGCGAAAGCGCACACTTAGCGCCCGATCCGAATAATCCTGATATTATTTATGCCGGAACTTATAAAGGCTATATGACCCGTTTGGATCATAGCACTGGGCAGGAACGCTCCACCAATGTGTGGCCCGACAATCCCGCGGGTTCTGGTGCAGAAGTGATGAAATATCGTTTTAACTGGAATTTTCCAATATTTTTTAGTCCACACAATCCGAAGAAATTATATGCTGGTTCTAATCAATTGCACGTGACTTATAATGAAGGTCAAAGTTGGGAAGTCATTAGTCCTGATTTGACGCGCGCTGACCCTGAAACGATTAAATCTTCCGGCGGTCCGATCACACAGGATAATACAGGCGTAGAATTTTATGCGACCATTTTCGCAGTGACCGAGTCATCGTCTGAAGAAGGTGTGATTTGGGCAGGTTCGGACGATGGCTTGCTGCATGTGACCCTCGATGGCGGTAAAACCTGGACGAACGTGACACCTCCGGGTTCGCCGAAACTCAACATGATGAACTGTATCGATGTGCACCCAACGATCAAAGGCGGTGCTTATCTGGCAGCTACGCATTATAAATTTGGCGACTATACCCCTTATTTATATAAAACGACCGACTACGGTAAAACCTGGACACTCATTACCAATGGCATTGACAAAACGCATTATACACGAGCCATTCGAGCAGATAAAAAACGTCCTGGCTTGCTGTATGCCGGCACCGAGTGGGGCATGTACATTTCGTTCAATGACGGAGCGAATTGGCAGCCTTTTCAATTGAATTTGCCGATTGTTTCTATTCGCGATTTACATATCCGCGACAACGCGCTCATCGCAGCCACGCACGGGCGCAGCTTCTGGATGATTGACGATCTCACGCCTTTGCAGGAGTTGAGTGCCGAAATTGCCAATAAAAATCACCATTTGTACCAATCCAAACCCGCGTACCGCATGGCGCAGGAGGGCGGTCGTGTAGATATGAGATTAGAAGGCGAAAACCATCCGAACGGCGTTATGTTCCACTATTTTGTAAAAAATCTGGATGAAAAGTCCGATGTGAAACTCGAAATCCTTGAATTGGACGACGACATTATTCAAACTTATACCAACAAATCAAGAGGCAGGCAATTACTTTCTGTCAAAAATGGCGGCAATCGCTTCGTGTGGGACATGCGCTACCCGGGGTTTAAAGATTTTCCGGGTATGGTGCTATACGCCTCGCCTAATTTGGGGCCATTGGCAGTGCCCGGCAAGTACAAAGCGCGCCTGACAGTGAATGGCGAACGCGTAGAACAAGAATTCGAGATCATCAAAGACCCGCGCTTATCCAATACGCCCGAAGACTACCAAAAACAATTTGATTTTCTGGTACGCGTGCGTGACAAAGTGAGCGAGGCGCATCAAGCAATCATTGACATTCGAGCGGTACGTAAGGATTTAACTTATTTGAAAGAAAAACTCGGAAAAGACCCTGATAACAAGGATATTATAAATACGATTAGTCAATTAGATGAAAAAATGACGGTACTTGAAAATAATATCCATCAGACCAAAAACCAAAGTGTGCAGGATGCGATCAATTTTGGCATTCGCATCAATAACCGCTTGGCTTTTCTGATGGCAGATCAGCAACGCGGCGACTTTCCGCCAACAGACCAAGCGACAGAGTTTGAGATAGAAGTGACCAAAGAATTGGAGAAAGAATTGAAGGATTTGGATCAATTGTTTTCCGAAAACCTCAGTAAAATCAACGCTGCTGTGAAACAAAAAGGCATTGAAATGCTGCAAATTGAATCAAAAAAGAAAAGCTAATTATTACAAATCAATAAACACTGCTATAATATGAAAAACGCTATTCTAAAATGCACTATCCTTTTGCTGGCGCTACTTTGCGTGGGCAATTTGGCTTTCGCACAAAAAACAAAAAAAGCCAAGCCCGCTCCTATGAGTGAAGTGGACAAACGCTTGGAGACTTTGAAAAAAGAGGTGGAAGCAAAAATTGATGGCAATGCCAAAATGGCACAAGTCATGGTGGATAAGGTTTTCAGCTTCGCGGAATTGGGTTTTCAGGAAACCGAAACTTCCAAATATTTGACTGGTATTCTGGAGCAAAATGGTTTCACCATTGAGCATGGCATCTCCGGCGTGCCAACTGCCTGGTGGGCGAAGTGGGGTAATGGAAAGCCCGTCATTGCTATTGGCAGCGATTTGGATTGTATTCCAAAAGCATCGCAAAAACCTGGTGTAGCATACCACGATCCAATTGTGGAAGGCGCGCCCGGTCATGGTGAAGGGCATAATTCAGGTACACCGCTCAATATTCTGGCGGTTCTGACGGTCAAAGAAATTATGGAACGAGAAAAAATTCCTGGTACTTTGATCGTATGGCCCGGCGTAGCGGAAGAACTGGTTGGTACGAAAGCTTATTTCACGCGTGATGGCTACTTCGATGACGTAGATATGTGTATTTTCACGCACGTAGGCAATAATCTTGGCGTATCTTATGGACAAGCCTGGGGTACGGGTTTGATTTCAGTAGAATATGAATTTTCTGGTGAATCCGCGCATTCGGCGGGCGCACCCTGGCGTGGGCGCAGCGCATTGGATGCGGTAGAATTAATGAGTATTGGCTGGCAGTATATGCGGGAGCATCTGGATCCGATTCAACGGTCGCATCACGTGATCAAAAACGGCGGCGATCAGCCCAATGTTGTGCCTTCCAAAGCCACGATTTGGTTCTATTTTCGGCATTTTAATTATCCCGGAATTATAGAATTGTATGAAAAAGGCAATAAAATTGCGGATGGCGCTGCGTTGATGACAGGAACAACGGTGACGCGCAAAGTACTTGGTTCTGCGTGGCCACGGCATTTCAATAAAGTCATCGCTGAAAAGATGTACGAAAATATCAAAAAAGTGGGATTGCCCGAATGGAGCAAAGAAGACCAGATACTGGCAGTAGCGCTTCAAAAAGAGGTTAATGCAAATGATACCTCCGGCTTAGCTACAAAACTTGATACGATTGGATTGCCAGTGGTATCGCCCCGAAGTGGCGGCTCTGATGATATTGGCGATATTTCCTGGAAATTGCCTACCGTTACTCTTGGCTTTCCATCGAATATTCCTGGTTTGCAGGGGCATCATTGGTCGAATGCAGTGGCAATGGCGACACCGATCGCGCACAAGGGCGTTGTTGCTGGCGCTAAAGCCGAAGCGATGACCATTCTCGATTTTCTATTAAAACCGGAATTGGTGGAGCAAGCCAAAGAGTATTTCCGTACGGAGCAAGGTATGAAGCAAAAGTATATTCCATTGGTAGGTGAAAATGACAAGCCTGCAACTTACCTCAACACCGACATCATGGAGGAGTTCCGACCGAAGTTAGAGAAATTCTACTACGACGAAACGAAATATAATTCCTATCTCGAACAATTGGGTATCAAATATCCTACTGTTCGTATGAAAGGTGAAACCAAAGGTACGACTGGCGGGAAATAAATTTTATAGAATGCTGGAATAATGGAATGCTGGAATCATTGAACTTTTTCATCCAATATTCCATTTTTCCTTTGTTCCATCATTCCATTCTATGCGAAAATTTGCTATTTCTGACATTCACGGCTGCAACAAGACTTTTCTGGCATTGCTAGAAAAAATCCAGTTTTCTACTGCTGATGAGTTGTATTTGCTAGGCGATTACATTGATCGCGGCCCTGATAGCAAGGGCGTGATTGATTCTATTTTTAATTTACAAAAGACTGGTTATCAAGTGCATTGTCTTCTCGGTAATCACGAATTGATGATGCTGGAAGCTTTTTCCGATAACGATGTGGAGGATGGAAATATGAATCACTGGCTGATGAATGGCGGCGTAGCGACGATTCAAAGTTTTGTAACCAAAGATGGCACGCCCGATATTCCTGATGTTTATTTCCAGTTTGCGCAGAACCTGCAGTTTTATTTGGAATTGGATAATTACATTTTAGTCCATGCTGGATTGAATTTCAGAAGCTTGAATCCTTTTGCAGATATGGAATCGATGCTTTGGATTCGCAATTGGTATAATAAAATTGAGTCGGAATGGCTGCGCGGGCGCATCGTCGTGCATGGGCATACGCCTATC
>JANRME010000323.1:0-16161 GCA_033761835.1 Saprospiraceae bacterium | reverse complement strand
AAAATCCGTGAAAATCTTGAATTAGAAACCCTTAGCCTGGGCATTCGATTTGGTAAAACCTTTCTCAGCATTGGGCATTCGGTCAAGTTCAACGCTTTTTTGGATTATCCTAAAACCTTACCTCAACTCATCTGGCAGGGCAACGCGCAATTCTTGGGTCAAAATGTAGATTTTAGTAGCGATTTGCAGCTTTTCGGCTATAACGAATTTTATCTCGGTGCGGCTTTTCAAATCACAGAAAATTTGAGCATCGGCGGGCGTGCCAAGTGGCTCAGTGGTTTCGGCGATATTTCTACTGACCGCCAGAAATTAAACCTTTATACCAACGATGAAGCCTATCAACTCGCATTGGATGCGGATTTTCGTTTGAATAGCACGGGTTCGATTCACTACAATGGCTTTCGGGATTTGACGGTGAGTTATGATTTTGCAAGTTTTAAAGGAGATCAATTGTTCAATCAGAACAACGGCGTGGCTTTCGACATGGGCGCACATCTAAAGCTTGGCAATCTTGATTTCGCTGCCAGCGTGCTGGATGTCGGCGGAAAAATCAATTGGGAAGAAGATGTGCAGAATTATTCGCTTAATGGAATTTATGAATACAAAGGCTTAGATGTTGCCCAGGATTTATTGGAAGATGAAACCAACCTCGGCAATGCCCTCGATACACTCTTAGAAATCTATGATTTTGTAGAAACGAATAACACTTATTCTACCCAATTGCCTCTGCGTTACTACTTTAGCGGCTCTTACCAATTGAATGAAACCTGGCGTTTCGGAGGGCTTTTTTATAATGAAACGTATAGAAATGAGTCTTTTCCGGCGGTAGCCGTTGGTGCAAATATTCAATTGTTCAAGTGGTTCAATGCAGGAGCAAGCTATGCTTTTCGCAGTGAGCGCTTTGATAATTTTGGGGTGAATACAAATATGCAATTTGGCCCGATTCAAATTATCACTATGACCGATAATCTGCTCAGTGCCTTGCGCCCGAAAGACAGTAACAGCGCCAATGTGCGGGTAGGAATTAATCTTATTTTTGAATAAAAATGGGCGACAATCTTTCCTCTTTTGGGGCTGATTGTCGCCCATTTCCGACTTTCCATTTCTCTAAAACTGAATCCGGTATAACAAATCAGGGAAGAAGCCTGATTGATACACATTATTCACTTCGTTCGTCAGATCGTTGTAGCGGCGCTGGAAAATATTTTCATTATTAGTCACATTTTGTAGATCAAGGAAAAACTGCTGCGAAAACTTCTTGGTTTTGCTGTTGATCGTGTAACCGAATTTCACATCCCAGCGAAAATAAGGCGTGTTGCGTTCACTGAAAGCCAGGTCCTCTTGAAGTACTTCTTCGCCCGCAACTTTGGAAGCTTCCAAATCAACTGGCGTGTAATAGCGACCGCCTGCAGTGGTCAATTTGGTATCGAAACTGAGTGCATTGCGCTTGTCTTTGCCGATTTTAAACTCCTTTCCTGCCAGGAAATTGAAAACATAGCCATTATTAAAAGCCGTATTGCGTTCGGTACCATCGCTACCTTTGTATTTGGAGTCAAATAACGAAGCCGTCAACAAACCGTAATAGCCTTTATTGAAAAACTTTTCCACCGTCAATTCTACACCATAATTGCTTGCGGTGCCTTCGCTGACTAATGAACCGCGCTCCGGGAAAACAAAATCGGCGCCGGCATTCAACAAAGAGAAACTGCTGGGAACGCTCTCTACCGCTGCATTGTCTATGGCTTGGTAATAGGTTTCAATCTTGGTGCGCCAATCGCTGTTCCATTTTACATCGTAGCCCAGTACAAAGTGATTGCTACGAACGAAATCCAAGTCTTTATTGGTTCTTTCGAATATCCCGGGGCTTATTTCTTGTTCAAAGAAAAATACGGGTAGCGGCTGCATCTGGTGGTGCAAACCATAACCCAAGCTCAAGGATTGGTTTGGTAAAAATTGCCAATTAAGCGCCAGTCGAGGTTCTATTGCAAATGTTTCATTGATGTCTAAGTATTGTGCGTGTACACCCGCATGAAGTGTCCAGTTTTCATTCATTTTGTATTGCCCTTGCGAATATGCTTCTAACAAAGTCATCCCCCCATCAAAGTCGCGTACGGTCACCCAATCGGGTTCGCCGTCGCCATCGCGGTCGGGTAGGTTATCGCGGTCATCCACTTGGGTATTCAACTGGTAGCGCTGAGCCAAGATGCCACTGCGCATGGTGAAGCGAGCATTGAATTTTTTATTATAAAAAGAAGACAAGGCAAAAGTATTAGTTATATCATCCACTTCGGTCACACGGAGTTTTTCGTTATCACTCAAATAGTTGTCTTGTTGATACGTATTGCCAGCTGTAGAAGCCGATGCCACTGTGCGGATATAAGCATCTTTGCCCACTAGAATATTGTGGCGAAGCCCCAGAATGCCGAGGCGCGAATCGGCATACGCATCTTCATTGGGATTGGCAAAAAGATCGGTTTCATCAATTTCGTTCCCTAAAAAGTCAATATCGCTGGTAGCGCCGATGCCAAATATAGAGAATTTACCAGCTTTGCCATTCGCAAAATCGAGTTTGAAAGATACATCTTGATAATTTGGCGTCGCATTCGTGCCAACCGGAATTCCCAGATAATCAGCGATTTGTACAAAAGAATAGCGATAACTCACCAAAAAAGAACTGTTTTTCTTGCTGTTCAAAGGCCCTTCTGCCATTGCTTCCAAACCACTGAATGCAGCCAACTGCAAAGTAAATTCATAATTATCGCGGTTACCGCTGCGAAAACCCACATCAAACACGCCTGCCAAAGCATTGCCATATTCTGCTGGAAACGCCGAGGTCAAAAAATCAGAAGTAGAAAGCAAGTTAGGATTCAAAGCGCTTACCGGGCCGCCGGTTGTACCGAGGGTAGAAAAATGATTCGGATTGGGGATTGGGACACCATCCAAGCGCCAAAGCACGCCCGAAGGGGAGTTGCCGCGAATCACAATATCATTGCGGGAATCATCAGCGACTGCTACTCCAGCAAAGTTGCCCGCGAGCCGCGCCACATCGTTGCGCCCACCAGAAAAGCGTGTCACTTCCTCCAGGTTAAAGCTGCGGGCACTGATTGCCGCCATATCGTTCACGGTTTTGTCCTTCTCGGTTTCAGCAGTGACCACCACTTCGTTCATCTGAATAACCGATTCTTCCAAACCGAGATTCAATACCACTTCCTTCCCGGCAGTTACCACTACGTTAGGAATGGTGATCGAATTATAACCCAAATAACTGATCCTCAAAGAATGACGCCCAACTGGTACATCAGTTATACTAAAATTGCCGTCCACATCTGTCACTGCGCCGCGCATAGGCTCTACGCTTATCAACTCAATGGCTACGCCAGGTAGCGGAATTTCTGATTGTTTGTCGGTGATGATTCCTTTTACAGTCTGGCTGTTTTGTGCGAACAAGGTCAAGGTAAAAATCAGGAAAAATAAAAATGTAGATTGTTTTTTCGTAAGCATGGCAGCTTATTTTAGGTGAATAGAAATGTATTAACATTGCAAAACTGCCCTAAAAACAGAATCTAATCCAGTAATCTTGGATGAGCTGTAGAATGAATAAGCTGAATTGTGGGCTTCGAAAAGTGAATTGGTGGATGAAAGATTTTTAGGTCTTTTTTGCAAAACAACTATCTTCACCTTTCAAAGAAATGATAAACTATGATCTACTTTCGATTGCTTTTATTTCTTTTGTTGCTGGCTGCCTGTAACACGGGAGGCAATAAAGCTCCTATTCAAAAAGCAACTACTTTGACAACTTTCATCGGCACTTATACCCGCAAAGAAGGGCATGTGGATGGTAAAGCGACCGGAATTTACATCTTCAATCAGGATAGTACCTCGGGTTATTTGGACGAAATGCTTGCGGAAGAAGGCATTGTGAACCCTTCATTTCTAATTCCAAGTCAGGATGGCAAGTTTTTATACGCAGTAGAAGAAATTGGGCCGGATGTAGATTCGGTGGGGCATGTAGTAACTTATGCCTGGGATAGGAAGGCATTGAAAAAGGTTAATAGCCAGTCGTCGCACGCATTTGCGCCTTGTCATTTGAGTACGGATAGCCAGGGACGGTACGTGTTTGTGGCGAATTATGTAGGTGGCGTGGTGGCGATGCTACCGATTGATAAAAATGGTGGATTGAAGCCTGCCAGCCAAGTGATTCAATTGACTGGAAAAGGGCCGCATTCCCGGCAAGATTCTTCGCATCCGCATAGTGTGAATCTTTCACCTGATGAAAATTATTTATACGTTCCGGATTTAGGAACGGATAAAATTAATATTTATCAAATTGATTATCAGAATGGTAAATTGATTCCTGCCAATCCTGCTTTTGTGATGATGCGATCAGGTGCAGGGCCGCGCCATTTTACCTTTCATCCTACGCAATCTTTTGCTTATGTGATAAATGAATTGGATAATACCGTGACCGCGATGCGCTGGCAAAAAGAAACGGGCGCTTTGGATACTTTGCAATCTTCGCCAACATTACCAGTTGATTTTCAGAGGGATAACACTACTTCCGATATTCATATCACACCAAATGGGCAATTTTTATATGGTGCGAATCGAGGACATAATTCAATAGCTGGTTTCAAAATTGACAATGCTACCGGGCATTTGACGCTCATCGGTCATACTTCCACGCAGGGGGAAATTCCGCGCAATTTTGCGATTTCGCCAGACGGACAATTTTTATATGCTGCGAATCAAAATTCAGATAATATCCTGATTTTCAATATTAATACAGATGGAAAATTACAATATAGAAATGAAGTAAAAGTGCCGACTCCCGTATGCATACAATTTTTAAAATAAAATAACCTGATGAAAAAGCATTCCCGTCGGCAATTTCTTTACCGCACGAGCCAGGCCACTGCTGCTGTCGCTTTAATGCCTTCATTTTTATTGCAGTTGGCAAAAGAAAATGGTTTTTCAATCAATATCTTTTCCAAGCATTTGCAGTGGCTGGATTACGCACAAATGGCAGAAAAAGTAATAGCAATAGGCTTCGACGGCGTGGATTTGACGGTGCGGCCAGGCGGGCACGTGGAACCGGCGCGCGTGCAAGAAGATTTGCCAAAAGTAGTGGAACAATTGCAAAAAGTTGGTTTACAGGTGGAAACGATCACAACGGCCATCGAAAGTAAGGACTCTCCCTTTGCCAAAGAAATTATTCAAACGGCAGGAAAATTGGGCATTCGCTACTACCGGATGGGTTGGATTAATTATGATAATTCAAAACCGATTGAGCAAGATTTAAAACGTATAAAAAAACAATTGAAAGATTTAGTTGATATAAATAAGCAATATAATATTAAAGGTGCCTATCAAAATCACGCAGGAAATAGCTTTGGCGCTTCGATTTGGGATTTGTGGATGGTTTTAAAGGAAATGAACTCCCCTTATTTGGGTAGCCAATATGATCTGCGGCACGCGATGGTGGAGGGTTTCCATGCTTGGGAAAATGGCTTTGAATTGCTCGCTCCATTTATTAATACAGTGACAGTCAAAGACTTTCATTTTAAGAATCAAACAGAAGGAGAACCGTTAGAAAATGTACCGCTGGGCGAAGGCATTGTAAAATGGGAAGCTTTTTTCAAGAAATTGAAAGCAAAAAATATCCAAGTTCCCATCACTTTGCATTGCGAATACCCTTTAGGTGGTGCGGAAAATGGCAACCGCAGCCTTACACTGCCTGAATCCGAAGTTTTGAAAGCCTTAAACCAGGATTTAACCATCTTGAAAAGCTTTATTAAAAAAGCATAACCCATGTCTGACAAAAATAAAATCGTCACCGAAAAAGCCCCGCAGCCAGTTGGATTGTATCCTCACGCTCGAAAAGTTGGCAATTTACTCTTTCTCTCCGGCATCGGGCCGCGCGACCCGAAGACCAATGAAGTACCAGGCTTGAAGCGCAGCGCTACTGGGAATTACTTGGAATTTGATTTTGCAGCGCAGTGCCATTCTGTTTTTAAAAATGTGAGAATCGTTTTGGAATCAAGCGGCGCTCGTTGGGAGGATTTGGTAGATGTGACTGTTTTTCTGGTAAATATGGATCGTGATTTTCATACATATAACCAGATTTACGCTGAATATTTCAAAGATAACCAACCTTGCAGAACAACGGTAGGTATTAGTGCCTTGCCAACGCCGATTGCCATCGAATTAAAATGTATTGCTGTGATTCCGGACTAATTGAGTTTGAAAGGAGCGATGAGCTTAAATTCTGGAATATGCACTCGAAATTCCTGTCCATCCGCATCTTTGCGAAAAATATAAGCGCCTGTCATTTTGCCAAGCTCGGTGTTCAAGGGACTCCAGGATGCATATTGATGCGACTCTCCAGGGGCTAAGATAGGTTGCTTGCCGATGACGCCTTCTCCTTCTACGCTGCGGATTGTACCGGTCGAATCATAAATCATCCACTCTCGGCGAAGTAGTTGCACAGTTTGCGAACTCAGATTTTCGATGGTGATATGATAAGAAAAAATAAATTTCATCTCCAGCGGGCGGGAGTAGGAAGGCTGGTAGGAGGTCTCTACGCTTACCTTGATACCATTGGTGATGAGTATTTCCATTTATGATATGCTTAAAAACTGCTTTACAATTGTCTCCGCTTCTTGCAATGCCTTTTCTAATATATCATTAACCAAAATCACATCGCATTTGTTTGCATAGGTCAATTCTCTTGTAGCTTTGGCAATGCGTTTGCGCAAACTATTTTCATCTTCGGTGCTACGTTCCCGTAATCGTTCAAACAAAATCTCTGGCGAAGGCGGCTGTACAAAGATAATCAAAGTTTGCTCAGGATATTGTTTTTTAATATTTAAAGCACCTTCCACATCAATGTCAAATACAATATGTTTGCCCAAAGCCCAAAGCCGCTCGATTTCGCTGCGCAAGGTGCCGTAAAACTGGTCTTCGTACACTTCTTCCCATTCTACAAAAGCATCCGCAGCGATGAGTTCTTTAAATTTTTCTATGGAAATAAAATAATAATCGCGCCCCTCTACCTCATGCGCTCGGCGCGTGCGCGTGGTAGCTGATACCGAAAAAGCCAGCAAATCAAAGGTTTTTAATAAATGCCGGGCAATCGTTGTCTTACCTGCGCCGGACGGTGCGGTGAGTATAATTAATTTATTCATTTTTAATTAAAATGCAGGAAAGATGGAAATTTGGAGTACTGGAAAAATAGAAAAGAGGCGCTATTTCAATATTCCTGTTCTCCAATATTCCAGTATTCCAACTAAAGGGAAGCAATAAGATGGCGCCAATTACGCAATGCATAGATCATCGAATGATTAAACAGAATTAGCAACTTGTTCTTTAATTTTTTCTAATTCATCTTTCATACTTACAACATAACGCTGGATTTCAGAAGAATATGCTTTCGCGCCAAGCGTATTGATCTCGCGGCCCATTTCCTGGGTGATGAAACTTAGTTTTCGACCCTTTTGCTTCTCTTTTTTATCCAATTCTTCCAAGAAATAAAGACAATGCTGCTCTAAGCGAACCTTCTCTTCCGTAATATCCATTTTTTCAAGGTAAAACAAGATTTCTTGTTCAAAACGATTTTCGTCTATTTTTTCTTTGCCGAGGTATTCTTCTAAGTTTTGGTGCAGGCGTTGGCGCAGGCGCACTACGCGTTCCCCTTCATGCGGATCAATGTGGCTTTGGCATTCCCGAATCAACTTTACGCGGGTGCGCATATCTTCTTCCATCGCATTGCCTTCCGCCAATCGGAATTTGTCGAAGCTACCGATAGCACTATCCATCGCTTTCAGCACAACCGCCCATTCTTCCTCTTCGATTTCTTCAGCATCGGTGGATACCACGTTGGGTAGGCGCAGGATCGCTTGTAGCATATCAGGCTTTTGCATTCCCAATTCATCACAAAGTTTGCTCAGTTCCCGATAATATTTTTTAAATAAGGCATGATTCAAACCATATTCATCGTCCCCTTGATGGGATTTTACATCAATGCTCAACTCGATCTTACCGCGCTCTACCCGCTCGGCTATAATGCGGCGCAACTCGGTTTCCTTTTCTTTAAAATTCTGTGGAATTTTCAATCGTACATCGGTGAACTTGCTGTTGAGCGAGCGTATTTCTACGGTGATCGTTTTGTCTTTATATGGCAAGGTCTCCCTGCCGTATCCGGTCATTGACAGTAGCATAACTGTGTTCTCTATTTTTTGTAAGGCTGATTAAGATGTGGATTTTTCTAAAGCCTTGCAAAGATAGATAATCCTGTGCATATAAAAATCCTTATGTTGTAGCGCACTTCATTAAGTGTATAATTTATACCCGTAGAACCTATTAAAAGGTAACGAATTTTATAGAAATAGAAAAACCACGCCTTATTTTATAATAGGATAGATATACATAATACCTTGAATGTTAAAGAAAAAAAATGAAAGAAAAAGGATTTTTCTTTTCAATTAATCAATAAAATTGCGAAATTTGCCACTCGCTTGTCTGAGCGGCAACGAAGGTTTTGTAACTCACTATAAACCAACTATTAAGATGAGAAAAGCTGATTTGGTTACAGCAATATCGGAGAAGACAGGTGTTCCTAAAGTGGACGTTTTGGTGACGCTGGAAACATTCTTCAAAGAAGTCAAAAACTCATTAGCACAGGGTGAAAATGTGTATGTAAGAGGTTTTGGCAGCTTTGTAATTAAAAGGAGAGCCAAGAAAATTGGACGCCACATCAAGAAAAATGTGGCAATCGAAATTCCTGAGCATTTTATCCCAGCATTCAAGCCTGCGAAGGTATTTGTTGAGCAGGTAAAGGACAATGTGACCTCATTGCCCGAAGAGGAAGACGACGAAGATTAACATTCGTACTACGCTATAAAGGTTCGTATCTATGACAAAAATGCAGTTAGCTGTGATTGGCGTCGGCCTGGCGCTTATGCTTATACTGTATTTTGCCTTTGATACAAAACCGAAAGCGCAGAAAGCCCTTGAAAAGTCGAGAGCCTTGGCTGCTGAAAGTACCAGCATAGATGCCTTGTTGCCACAGGCCAAGTCAGCGCTTAGCCCGATACAATCGTCGGAAATTATAGCGCTTGAACAAAGCCTAAGCCAGGTAAATGCGGATACTCAAAAAGTAGCGTTGTTAAAACAACTCTCTGGCAGGTGGTATGAATTTGGCAACCCGGCCATATCAGGCGGATATGCCGAACAGGTAGCTGCATTACTCAATGTGGATAGTGCTTGGTCTATCGCAGGTACAACCTATGCCATTTGTTTGCAGGCTACTGCGGATCAAAAAGTGCGTAGTTTCTGTACAGAGCGAGCGATCAGCGCATTCGAGAATGCCATTTCACTCAATCCGGAAAACATAGCCCATCGGGTTAATCTGGCACTGTGCTATGCAGAGAATCCGCCCCAAAACGAACCGATGAAAGGGCCTCAGATGTTGCTTGCATTGAACCAAGAACATCCAAATAACGTATTGATATTGAATAACCTCGCAAGATTGGCGATCAAAACGGGTCAATTCGACCGAGCGAAGGAGCGACTGGAACAAGCCTACGTACAAGAACCGCAGAATATAAATACGATCTGTTTATTGGCACAGGTCTATAACGCTGTCGGTGATACACAAAAAGCGGAGGCGTTTGCCCAAAAATGCGAGACAGCGAATAATCAATGATGATTTGATAAAAAGATTTGGTTAATCCTTAAAAAGAAATTGTATTATGCCTTGTGGAAAAAAGCGTAAGAGACACAAAATTGCAACGCACAAACGCAAAAAAAGACTGCGCAAAAACCGTCATAAGAAAAAGAACAGATAAGTCATAAAACCAAAACACGACCTGGCACAGGAGTGTGGGAAGTGTATTTTGCGTAGTAAAACTCAAGTAAGAAATGGAGGATACAGTGTGCTGTACTATAACAAGCAAAAGGCCATCTCCATCTTTATCAAACCGAAGCAGTCACATTTGCTTCGGTTAATGATTTTTTAGTACAACATTTGACTAAAATCCCAAAACAAAATAAAGAAATTTTTTTACATTTCTTATCGCACTGTATCTCAATGCTTTGACTCGCCGTTATAAGCGACTATTACACAGTAGAATGTGTGCCTGATTCTTCGCAAAATGATGCCCCGCCTCTGGTTATCCAGTGTCGCCAAAAGCGTTTTTTGTGGAAAAAGAACTAATTATCAATGCGACGCCCACAGATGTCGAAATTGCCCTATTGGAAGATTCAAAATTGGTGGAGCTTCATTACCAGAAAACCAATAATAATTTTTCGGTAGGAGATATCTTTTTGGGTAGAATCAAACGACTGATGCCAGGGCTCAATGCTGCCTTTGTGGACATCGGGCATAAAAAAGATGCCTTTCTTCATTACACCGATCTGGGACCAAAGCTTCGTTCGCTTGTTAAATACACCAACGGCGCTATTGGGGGCTCGATCAATACTTTTCGGCTTGATAATTTTAGGCTGGAACCCGAAATTATAAAAACTGGCAAAATAGATCAGGTACTCAATAAGCGCGAACACGTGCTGGTGCAAATTCTGAAAGAACCCATCTCCACCAAAGGTCCTCGCCTGAGTTGCGAAATCACGATTCCAGGCCGCTATTTAGTGCTGACACCGTTCAATGATGTGGTGGCAGTTTCTAAAAAAATTGCCAACGCGGAAGAGCGCAAACGCCTGCAAAACCTGGTTGAAAGCATCAAACCTAAAAATTTTGGAGTCATCGTTCGTACTGCCGCTGAAGGCAAAAAGGTAGCGGATTTGCATGAGGAGCTTTCAATTATGACCAGCAAATGGGAAGAGATTTATAAGCAACTCCCTAAAGCAAAAGCACCGCTCAAGCTGATGAGCGAATTGGACAAAACTTCCAGCATTCTCCGCGATTTATTGAGTGATTCGTTCAATCGTATTGTGGTAAATGACAAGCAGTTATATCAAAGCATTAAGAATTATCTGGAGTCTATCTCGCCCGATCAAGTGAAGATTTTGACCTTGCATAAAACCAGCAAACCTGTTTTTGAGCAGTATGGCGTCACACGACAAATTAAATCTTCCTTTGGGAAAACGGCCACCATGCCCAGTGGGGCTTATGTGGTGATCGAAAGCACTGAAGCGATGCACGTCATTGACGTGAATAGCGGGCACAAAATGAGCAGCAGCAACCAAGAGGAGGCCGTGCTGCGAGTCAACCTGGAAGCAGCGGAAGAAATCGCGCGTCAACTACGACTGCGCGACATCGGCGGTATTATTATTATTGATTTCATTGATATGAAAAACAATGAACACCGCAAGGAGCTGATGAAGGAAATGAAGAATTATATGAAGAAAGATCGTGCGCAGCACACGATTTTGCCCTTGAGTAAATTTGGATTGATGCAAATCACCCGCCAACGTGTGCGGCCAGAGGTGAAAATCAATACTGCTGAGGTTTGCCCGACTTGCAACGGCACTGGTAAAATCAATGCTTCTATTCTGTTATTGGATGATATTGAGCGGGATATGAATTTTATTATTCAATCACAGATCAAGTCGAAAATCAAATTGGAGGTGCATCCTTATGTAGAGGCTTTTCTGAAAAAAGGATTACCAAATAAACAGATGAAATGGTATATGCAGCATCGTAAATGGATCCGAGTGCAACCCAACAACGACTTTCCGCTCACGAAATACCGTTTTTTTGATGAAAATGACGATGAAATTCGCTTGAGTTAAAATATTTGGTGTTATGGTGCGATGGTGTTTTGGAAAGAACGGTTAGAACCATCGTACCATAGCACTAAAACACACAGCACTTTTCAATGCATCGGGCAGCCGCAGCCGATTTTGCAGCCCTCTAATACCACGATCAGCAAAATAAAAATTACTAACTTCACAATTGTATTTTTCATAATACCATAGCTTTTCCAGCAAACATAAGCTTTTCAAGCCAATTGTTCCATGAAGAAACGGATATTGGTTACGCCGCTCGACTGGGGCTTGGGTCACGCCACGCGCTGTATTCCAATTATACAAGAGCTCTTGGCACAAGGAGCGGACGTGCTGCTTGCCAGCAACGGCGGAGCTTTTGAATTGCTACGCAAAGAATTCCCTGAACTTGTAATTGAAAAACTACCTGCTTATAATATTCACTATGCCAGCGGCAATATGTATTGGAATATGGGCGTCCAACTCCCAAAAATTGCACGAGCTATTATTTCAGAATATTTCATATTGCAAAGACTCATCCGACAGCATCAGATTAACGCAGTAATTTCAGATAATCGCTACGGTTGTTTTAGCAAAAAGGCTAAGTCTATTTTTATTACCCATCAATTAAATATTCTGATTCCAAATTTTATTCTGAGGTTTTTTGCTAATTTTTTTAATTGTCAATTTATTCGACGCTTTGATGAATGCTGGATTCCAGATGAATCAGGCGAGAAAAGTTTAAGCGGGAAGCTTTCTATATCATATTATCATATTAAAGTGAAATACATCGGAATACTATCGAGAATGAATTATTTACAAGTGCAAAAAAAATATGATATTATAATAATATTATCAGGGCCAGAGCCGCAACGAACTATATTGGAAAAGATCATTTTGGAACAAATTGTTCAACTTCCTTTGGAATGGCTGCTGGTGCAAGGAAAACTCAATGAAGACGAAGAGGCCAGGAGGCGGAAGGGCCGAGAGAGAGGTAGTATTATTCCGTTTTTGAATGCGAAAGCGTTGAATAAAGCGATAGCGGTATCCGAAATAGTGATTTGTAGGTCGGGATATAGTAGTATTATGGATTTGGCGATGTTGGGCAAAAAAGCAATACTTATCCCTACGCCAGGGCAAACCGAGCAGGAGTACTTGGCGGAGCGCTTTTCGCAAAAAAGCATTTTTTACAGCCAACAACAGACCAGATTCAATTTGCGAACGGCATTACAAGAAGCGCAACACTATTCAGGCTTGCCAAACAATATCGATGCCCATTCTCAGCAAAAATTGAAAAAAATAATTCGTAATTTCTTGGAAAGCTTGTAAAATATGGAGTACCTACTTTTTATTGAATTGATTCATCGTCATTTCCAGCCCAATAGTACCAAAACTTTTCACGGTATCAGTAGCGTATTTCAGCACTTCTGGCAATTGTTCGGCTTCTTCTTTCGACCATTCGCCGAGTACATAATCTACTTGCCTGCCTTTTTGAAATTCATTACCGATACCAAGCCTTAAGCGAGCGTAGTTGTTATTGCCAAGCGTTGCGTCAATATCCTTTAGCCCATTATGCCCACCGTCGTTGCCTTTGCCGCGCAAGCGTTGTTTGCCGAAAGGCAGATTCAAGTCATCCAGAATCACCAGCAGATTTTCCTGAGGGACTTTGGCCTTTTGCAGCCAATAACGAACAGCTTTGCCGCTGCGATTCATATAAGTAGAAGGCTTCAATAGTATAAAAGCGCGACCCTTATGCTTGAATTCAGCAATATCACCAAGTTGCTCGTTTTTAAATGCTGTATCAAATTCCTTTGCCAGTGCATCCACCACTTCAAAGCCCACGTTGTGGCGTGTGTGGTCATAATCGGCACCCATATTGCCCAGCCCCACGATCAGGTATTTCATTGGGTCAGGTTCTGTTTTTGGAGATGAAAATAATTTTTTGAGCCAATTCATATTCGCTGCGCTATACTAAACCGCCACGCTATAATCTCTTAAAGCATCATTCAATGATACTTTTTTATCAGTTGTTTCTTTGCGTTGCCCGATGATGAGCGCACAGGGTACTTGGTATTCACCAGCTGGAAATTTTTTGGTATAAGAACCTGGAATGACCACCGAACGGGCCGGGACGCAACCTTTATAAATAATTGGTTCAGAATTTGTTATGTCAATAATATGCGTAGACTGCGTCAACACGACATTTGCACCTAAAACGGCTTCCTTTTTAATCCGAACGCCTTCTACGACAATACAACGCGAACCAATAAAGCATTCGTCTTCGATGATAGTCGGTGCGGCCTGCGGCGGCTCTAAAACACCACCAATACCCACGCCACCACTGAGATGCACATTCCTTCCGATTTGGGCGCAAGAACCGACTGTTGCCCAGGTGTCCACCATCGTACCACTGCCGACCCAGGCACCAATATTGACATAGCTCGGCATCATAATTACACCCCTCTCCAAGAAAGAGCCATAGCGAGCAATTGCGTGCGGCACCACTCGCACCCCTTGTGCGGCGTAGTTGCGCTTGAGAGGGATTTTGTCGTGAAATTCAAAGGGACCAACTTCAATGGTTTCCATATGACGGAGCGGGAAAAACAAGACAACCGCTTTTTTGACCCAATCATTGACGCGCCAAGTACCGTCAGCATTAGGTTCGGCGACGCGCAATTCGCCTTGATCCAGCATTTCAACTACCTGCCCGATGGCTTCATGTATCGATTTATCTTTCAGAAGATTGCGATCTTCCCAGGCTTGTTCGATCAATTGTCGGAGTTGTTCCATTTTTGATAATAAGGTTTTGCCTTGTAAATAGAATTGCATTGCCAATTGGCTGCAAAAATAATGGCCTCGGCCGGAAAAACGAGCTTTTTTCCTTTTTAGTTCGCAAACACCAAAAAGAGGATTACCCAAAAATAGGATGGATGGGTCAGAATCTACTGGTATTGTAGTTTTACTAAACGCAATCGGCTTCTGCGCTCGCTCGGTATCACCACTTCATTGGCACTGAGTTGAGTCGCGTCGCGGAAGCGCAGTCGTAAATCAAGATTTTCGGTACTCATCAAGCTTTTTCGATCAAAACCACCGCTTCCCGATACCACGTATTCGCTCACCGTATTTTCATAGCGAATTTCATCATTGAATAGTAATCGAATATTGGAAGGCGTTTTGAATAAGAAAAAAGAAGAATAAATACCATTATCATCCTGCGAATACTGCTTTTTGTGCAAAATTGTTTTCCAATGCGTTTTTCCATCAGGATGAATCGAAATCACAACCAAGTCATCGTAATAATGGTCAACAATTTGACGCACACCCAAATCAATGGTACGATTTGTGCCAAGTGACCTGGAGAGTTCTCGGTTGCGTTCGCAGATAACCACCGCACCACCATCGCGGCGTAAAATGATCGCCTGCACCGAAATTTCTTGAATTCCCTTATTATTCTCTATGGCCTTACCTGTAAGGTTTGTAATAAAATCATCATCAAACGTGTCAAAAGTAAGCAGGAAACTGCCCTCTACATCTGGCGTCATAGTGATATAAAAATACCCCATTGCCCGATCGACATTTTTTTCAGAATACAGGCCGGCGCCCACCAATTGCTGGTTTATGTTGTCATAATCAAATTTAACATCATACGTATACCGCTCTTCGCCCATCGGAATAGTATAGCGTATAGGCGTACTTGGATCGGCGCTTATTTCAAAAATTTCATGATAGTTATAATCTCGACGGATTCGAAAGCGATTTTTTTCTAATACAAGGAAGGCCGTACCATCGTTACTCAGTATAATCTGATGAAACTCCTCCCAAAAATTCATATCCTCGGGGGAAAATGATTTATCCCACAAAACTTTCATATTCAGAATATCGTAGGAAATCATATTAAAAACCTGCTGATTTTCAATAAAATAGATCAATACTTTGCTTTTGTCTTCCGATAAAACCAACTCGAAATTTGGCGTATAGAATAGGAAGCCCAAGTCTTTTATAGTAAATGTATCGCGCAGATTGGCGGCAGGATCATAGCGATTGGCCCTTAGCACTAAGTGGTTTTTGGCCCGATGCCGATAAAGAATTGTGAAATCGGATTCGGTAGGGATGATACCAATCACTTTTGGGGCGCGTTTTTCCAAATTCAAACTTTTACTCCAGGATTCGCGTAGGTTTTTATCAAATGCTTGTATTTCAAATTCGGTCGTGCGATCACGAAATAAAAGCAGGCGATCTTTGAAATTTCCTACAATTTCGTAAGCAATATCATTGCGCAAAGGAATATCTTCCGAAACAGTAATGTTTTGAGCAGAAAACAACCAGGGTGTTAAAATAAGCAGGCTAGTCATCAATCTCATCATAGCTTGGCAATTTTTTATGGAGCAATCACTAAAAATAAGGATATTGCACAAAAATAAACAGCATCTTTTGGCAAAT
>JANRME010000322.1:0-6394 GCA_033761835.1 Saprospiraceae bacterium | reverse complement strand
AGTGAAACGATTGATTTGATTATCCAACAAATATTGCACATTTTGACGAACCAGCGGCAATAAATTATCCTCATCAGGAATTAAACTTGCTAAAAAATATTCCAAATAGCCTGCTGATTGATTGTCAGGCATAATCCAGATGCCAATTTTAGGTTTATTAACACCAACAATAATTGTACCATCAAGCATCGGTTGAGCTGGCAAATTCTGATATCCCTCTTTTTCCAGAATTCTTTTGATGGAGTGCCAGGTTGCCACTGCACCCGTTTCATCCGCATCAATGATTATCCCAATGTTTTGAATATCCGCCTCTTCAAAAGTTAATTCAAACTTGCTTTTCAATTCTTCTTTGCTACCAGCAACCACAAAAAATGATTTTAACCTCCGCTCATTTTCAAAACCAAAATCAATCACCCGCAGCCTTTTATTTGCAAGGTTTTTTATAACATGAAAATCATTTATACCTTCTGCGATCAATTTTTGTTTCATGGGTTTAACGCGTTTCAATATTACTCATCAAAGCGTCTTCCAACTCCTCATTTGTATAATAAACTGGCTCAATGATAGCTGCATCTTCCCTACTTCTCCGCAATCGGAAGTAATTACCCATTGCTTTATTTTTTTCATTTTTATTATACACATAAGAAAAAGCAGAAATACAATCCCAACTGTGGGTAGTCACAAATACTTGAGTTTTTAATTCATCTGCATATGTAAATATAACTTCCCAGAGTTTTTCCAATACCGAATGATGCAGCCCCGTATCAATCTCATCAATTAATAATAAATTATCCTCCGCCGATACCAGCGCCATAGCAATAGTGAGTAAGCGATTCAAGCCTTCACCGAAGTTTTTGAGGGGAACGGGAATTTTGGAATCTTTAGTGCGAACGCGCGCGACATTATCAATAATGCCTAAATCTATGATACTCGGCTCAATAATTTGTAATATTTGTATAACAATGTCCTTCTTATCCGTTAAATCAATATTCGACCAGAGTTTTTTATTATCAAAATCAATGCTGGCGGGCACGAAAATAGCGACGTCTTGGGGATGTTCTTTTGTTCCGAATCTCATTCTTATCTCCGTTCCTTTATCTTTTAATACTTTAGCTTCGTTTTCTTCTCCACTTTTATATTCCCTTAAGGCACTAAGAACAGCAGTTTGCTCATCCATAATAATAGCCCTCAAATCATCTAGATATTTTTTATCTCTGGTCAACACTGAAACTATCTGTAATTGCTCAATCTCGACTTTTTTTTCTATCATTGAGTCTGTGAAAAGCGAACTATATGTTTTCAATTCGGAACTATCATCCCAATCTCCCCTTGTCCAAATAATATTATTTATCACACTTGCATCGCCCTCGCTCGCCCATATCCGCAGCGCTTCCAGCAATATCGTTTTGCCGGTATTATTCTTGCCGGTAATGAGATTGACCTGACCTAATTTTGGAATTTCCAGGTCTTTAAAAAGCTTGTAATTTTTAACATGTAATTCTTTTAACTTTAATTCCATATTTACATGGTTTCAGTATTCATTAGCAAATTGTCCCATCAGCAAATTAGCACATTGAATTAACACAATTTACAAAACTACAAACATTTTGATAGCGTTAGTAGAGAATCTATTTCAAAACCACTCGAAATGAAACACAAATTCTTATTTTTTGCCTTTGCGCTTTTGGCAATGACGCCAGCGTTTTCCCAACAAAACGAATGGAAGCTCAAGAAGCAAGTGGATGACCTAAAGGTGTACGTCCGCAAAAGTGAACATTCTACTATCAAAGAAATCAAGGTAGTTTATACAGCTGAAGCTTCGCTTTCCAATATTATCGCGGTGTTGCGCGATGTATCAGCTTTCCCGGAATGGATTTATGCTTGTTCAGAGACAAAGCTGCTGGAGCGACCATCCGATACGGAGACAATTTATTATAGCAAAATGGATTTTCCATTCCCGATGAGCGACCGCGATTTTGTTGCGAAAAGCAAACTCTCGCAGGACACTCGTACCAAAGAAATTCATATCCTAGTGAATGGCTTGCCCAATCATATTCCTGCCAAAGAAAATATCGTACGACTTCCAAGTTTGCATATCAATTGGCATATTACGCCAGTAAGTTTGAAAAAAGCGATCGTCGAATACCATTTGGTGAGCGACCCCGGCGGCTGGATTCCTGATTGGGCGGTGAATATGGCGATTGATAAAGGCCCTGTGAATTCGATGAAAGAGTTCAAGGAAATGCTGACAAAGGAAAAGTACAAATCAACTAAATTGGCTTTTATTCAGGAAACGGATGCGGCAGCCTTGCGTTTGTTGGGGAAGTGAGAACCTTTGGTTTTATTATTTGTTATCGGTTATCTGTGATATAGCATCATCGCACTATAACACCATAACACCTTAACACTTATAGAACATGAGTTACAAAAGCCTGCGAGCTGCTGTTCTGGATTTGGAAAAAACAGGCCAATTGCTTAGAATCAAATCAGAAGTTGATCCTGATTTAGAAATGGCGAAAATCCATCGGCGTGTGTTCGAGGCGCAAGGCCCAGCGATTTTATTTGAAAAGGTGAAAGGCAGCCCATTTCCAGCGGTTTCCAATATTTACGGCACGTTTGAGCGAACAGAATTCTTGTTTCGGCATACGATTGAAAAGGTACAGAAAGTCATCGAACTCAAAGCCGATCCGACCAATTTTTTCAAAAATCCGACCCGATACCTCGGTGCGCCATTCACAGCTTTGACGGCACTTCCTATGCGTAGCCGCTTGGGAGCACCTATTTTATATGGAAAAACGACTATTGACAAGCTTCCGCAAATCAAGTCCTGGCCCATGGATGGCGGTGCTTTTGTGACCTTACCGCAGGTTTTTACGTTGCCTCCAGGTAGCAAAAATGTAATGCACTCCAATATCGGAATGTATCGTATTCAATTATCTGGGAATGAGTATGTTTTAAATAAAGAAATAGGCTTACATTATCAATTACATCGTGGAATCGGGATACATCATACCCAATATAATGAAAGCGATGAACCGTTTCGAGCTTCGATTTTTATAGGCGGCCCGCCTTCTCATGCGTTTGCCGCGATTATGCCTTTGCCGGAAGGCTTGTCGGAAATGACTTTCGCCGGATTATTAAATGGGCGCCGTTTTCGTTATCTATGGGATAATCATCATGTATTATCATCTGATGCTGATTTTGTTATCACTGGCATTATTCGCAAAGGAGAAAAAAAACCCGAAGGCCCATTCGGCGATCATTTAGGATATTACAGTTTGCAACATGATTTTCCTGTAATGGAAGTTGAAAACGTTTACCACCGGAAAGACGCCATTTGGCATTTCACTGTTGTCGGTCGTCCTCCTGCTGAGGATTCAAGTTTCGGCTATTTGATTCATAAAATTGTAAAATTGCTCACGCCACAAGAGTTTCCGGGCGTTTCCGAAATCAATGCGGTGGATGCGGCAGGCGTGCATCCTTTGCTCCTAGCGATTGGCAGCGAGCGTTATATGCCTTTCCGTGAGCGCAAGCCGGAGGAAATATTGACACAAGCCAATCATATCCTGGGTTCGGGGCAGACTTCTTTGGCCAAATTCTTATTTATTGCTGCCCAAGGCGACGATCCAAAATTAACAACTAAACATATTCCGCATTTTTTTAATCATATTTTAGAACGAGTAGACTGGACGCGGGATCTGCATTTTCAAACCAAAACAACGATTGACACGCTTGATTATTCTGGTTCGGGCTGGAATACTGGCTCCAAAGTTGTGATTGCTTGTTGTGGTGATAAAAAACGAGCATTAAAAGGGGAATTGCCCAATAATTTCAGCTTACCAGCGGGTTTTTCCAGTCCAGTTTTTGTACAAAAAGGAATCCTTGTTATTCAGGCAAATCCATTTGCGCCTGAAACGGGTTATGAAGATTGTATAAAATTGACAGATCATTTAAAAAACTTTGATTTACAACATATTCCACTCATTTTAATCGTGGATGATAGCGCTTTTACTGCTGCTAATACAAATAATTTTGTCTGGACTACCTTCACCCGCGCCAATCCTTCGCACGACATACACGGCGTAGATAGCTTTGCGGAACACAAACATTGGGGCTGCCACGGTCCGCTCATCATCGATGCCCGCATCAAGCCGCATCACGCGCCACCATTGATTCCTGATCCTGATATTATAAAAAAAGTGGATAAGTTTTTTGTAAAAGGTGGCGAATTGTATGGGAAAATTTAATCCCTACCTGTACATTCGAATTGTTTTAATGCGTTTTACTGAAAAACAAACAGCATGGACTTCTCCTTGTCGGTGATAACCGATTTGCTTCGCCTCATTGTTGTTATACATTCCAGTATTTTGATTTCTCTGCTGTTTAAAAGTCGAAACCGCGACCGGCACGTTATCACCGGCGTGTGGCTGACGGCTAGCTTGATCGGTTATTTGCTGGTGGATTGGGATGCGCTTCCTCGAAATGGCGTTTTCTATTTTTTTCTAATTGGCGCTTTTTCGCTGCCGTTTTGCTTTTGGTTATTCAGCAAATCCTTATTCGACGACCATTTCACTTTCCAGCGCCGGTATCTTTGGATTTGGTTCGGTGTGCTGCTAATCCAGTACAGCTGTGGTTTGATCTCATTGCCGGAGCGCTTTGCGGGGCTACTCGATTTGCTGCCTCAATTGGTTTCGCTCGTTTTTGTTGTCCTCGCCATCGTAGAAGCCCTAAAAAATGCAGAAGCCGATCTCCTGGCGAATCGCGCCCGATTTCGCACGGTTTTTATAGTCACTACTGCCGTATTGATTGCGCTCACACTCTTTTCAGAAATCATTTATCGAAACCAGACCGTGCCGCTGGAGCTGGAATTTGCGCAAAAAATACTCATCGCAGGGATTGTTTTTTACTTTTCGCTAAGCCGGCTGGAGTTTAAAACGGGCTTTTTCAAGGAAAAGGAAAAAGAAACAGCTTTGCCAGAAGAAATAGATGAAGCGTTGTTAATCAGATTGTTATATGTGATTGAAAAAGAAAAAATTTATCATACTGAAGGGCTGACCATTCGCCAATTGGCAGAGCATCTGGATGTTAAAGAATACAAGCTTCGCCAACTCATTAATCAACATCTGGGTTTCCGAAATTTCAACGATTTTCTACATTCCTACCGCATTCAGGAAGCCTGCGATACCCTCGCCAACCCCGCGCAAAAGCACTTAACGGTGCTGGAAATTGCTTATCAAATTGGTTATCAATCACTTGCTCCTTTTAACAAAGCCTTCCGCGACATCGTTGGCACCACGCCTACTGCTTATCGCAAAGAAAAATTGGGGAAGTAAATGTGGCGCATTTCAAAAATGTGCCACATTAAAAAATGCTTATTAATTTTAAAATCCATCAGCATTTTTCAAAATCAGGAGGATTCGACCGAAGCATCGGGATAGTTTTGGAGAAAAAATTATCCGATTATGCAAAAAAGAATCCTGCTCCTGCTCCTGCTCCTCGGCGCGATATGCCTCGGTAGCAGCTTCGCCCAGCCCATCGCTTCCGCTGCATTGCCAATAATTCCTTCAAGCCAAAACCAGCACGCTTCTGCTTTTCCAGGCGGCGAGCAGGCATTGAAAAGCTTCATTATCAAACAATTAGTCTATCCAAAAACGGCGATCGACAATGCACAGGAAGGCATCGTCAAAATCCGGTTTTTGGTACGAAAATCTGGCGACATTGACCAAATCAGTATGGTAAAAAGCATTGGTTTTGGCTGCGACGAAGCGGCAATAAAACTGGTGAAGGAAATGCCTTGCTGGCAACCGGCGGTGCGCAACGGCATCGCCATCGAAAAATGGGTGACACTTGAATTGGCTTTTAGGCTAATTTAATCGTAAAGCGATTTGCTAAACTTCAATATTTAGTAAATCTATGATTATCAAAGTGTAAAAAATAACAAACTTTTATTTATGAAAAACGCGCGGTAATGGTCAAAGCGATTACTGTGTTGCTCAGATTTCGCAAATCTTAAAGATTTACAAAATCGTACCAAAAAAATTAAACATGCAAACCTATTTTGAAGCCATCCCCTGGATTTTGCTGAATGATTTTCTGCGCTACTTTATCGCGGCAAGCATTGGATTTTTGCTTTTTTGGGTATTATTCAAGAAGCAGCTACGGCATCGCTTCCTTCCAGCCAGGTTGCCAAAAACCAGTCAATTTTGGTTTGAATTTGGCTACTCGATGAGTACGGTCGTCATTTTTGCGACGGTGGGCTGGATTATGTACGTACTCAAAAACCTCGGCTACACGCGCATTTATGACATCATCGCCGAACGCGGCTGGCTCTATTTTGCTTTGAGCATCCCGCTGTTGATGATAGTTCACGATTTTTATTTTTACTGGACACACC
>JANRME010000321.1:0-23570 GCA_033761835.1 Saprospiraceae bacterium | reverse complement strand
CAAAGGCAGCAACACCAGTTTCACCAACACTCAAATCCCGACCGCGTTTGGTAAAAATCTGAATCACACCATTCGCAGCTTGCGAGCCATAAATTGAAGTTCCGGCCGAGCCTTTTAAAACCTCGATTCGTTCGATGTCTTCGGCATTTAAATCCTGTAAATTCCCATTTACAAAAATGCCATCCACAATCAATAAGGGTTGTTGTCCATTTGCAATAGAATTTGCCGAACGCACCTGAAAATAAGCGCTTTGACCTGGTTGTCCACTCACATGATTGACTCGAAATCCTGGGATTTTGCCTTGCAAACCGCTGCCAATATTAGCTGAGGGTACAATATTCAAAGATTCTTCATTGATATGCCCGACCGAGTAACTCATGTTTTTCGGCGAACGCCCAACAGCTGTGCCGGTGACGATAATTTCCTCGATTTCAGCATTTTCCGGCAAGAGTGTAACATTGATTTCTTCGCGGCTATTGACTCGAATTATTTGTGATTTAAAACCTGTATAAGAAAAAACCAATGTGTCACTGGCATGGGTAGAATAAAAATTATGCCGTACTTCGATGCGATAATAGCCATCTTGATTACTGGTCGTGCCATTGCCAGCGCCTTTTAATAAAATGTTGACGCCTTCTAAGGGGGTTCGCGTATCAGCAGCTAGCACTCTTCCTTTCACCGACATTTCTTGCGCCGAAATGTGAATAGAACACAATAAAGAAAAGGTAATCAGTATCGGACGACTCCATTTTTCCAATACTTCACTATTCCAAATTGAAGTTTGGGGTATGTAAAGTTTTTTCATAGATGTGTTGTTTCAAAAAATAGTAAACCCAAGATTATTCCACCACTTTCACTTCAATCGCTTTTTCTAAAGGCGCAGCCAGGCAACCCCAGTTGGAATTGACTTTTCGTGCCAAGACCATATATTTTCCTGAATGGTAGGGCATTATATCCAAGTCGAACCGAGGCATTTTTTGCAATTCTTCTGTGCCAGGAGCAATTACCCATTCGCTTGAACCTTCGGGTTGCAAATAAAGTGTATAGCGATAATCCTTATCGTCAAAGTCGTATTGGATTGTTACTTTTTTGCCTATTTCCACTGGCTTGTCGCCAACCATGAGCGTTTCTCGTTGGTATTTGCAAGGCTGATAATCTTCAATAGGATTTTGAGGCTTGGTAAATTCAAAAGCCGTACCCGGAAAACCCCTCGCCGCTAAATCCCCGCTCACTTCACCGGTTTTGATATTGGTTTCTTTTTTAATAACTAAAGCGTCACTTTTTTGGGGATTGAGCCGATCACGGTAAGCCAGAATTTCTTCGATGCCGTATTTAGGGCCTTCTCCGAGCACATAAGCCGCTTTGCGATTGCCATTGGAAGTATTAACTACAATTTCAATATAACGGTCGTTCGGCAGCATTTCGGGTAGCAATTCTTTGATAACCGAGCCACGTTTGCTGCCATCTACTAAGATTCTTAATCTATCTGGGTTTTCACCTGCCCAAATCGAGTATTGGCAACCATCGGTTTGGCAACAGCGCGGATTCAGCCAGGAGATATATAAAGGCTTATCCGGTTGACCAGACATATAAACCAAGCTGAGTTCTTGAATTGGCGTGCAATTTGGATCGCTGGCCTTTACACTAATCGTCTCAATATCTTGAGTTATCGAAGGTGTTTCAAATAATTCTTCTTTGCGGAAAGACTCTGGCATTGATTGATTGGAAGAAGCAGAAAGATTACCATTTACAGGGTTTTTAGATGTTAAATTATCTGGCACTCCTGTTTTAATCCAAAAAGAACTCATCGGAATTGATTGCCCTGCTTGAGGTTGAATATAAGTGACAACTTGTATCGTCTGGATATTGCGGTTCAAATCGCGTTCGTCCAAAACAATTTCAAATGGCGCAATCGCCCCGGCTTTGAGTTGTACAGGGTTAGCAGCAATATCGCGATAGCCCGGATGCACGTAATGCACTTCCGCGTAAGGGTTAAAGGCACCGCAAGGCGAACCGGCAGCTAGTTCTACCGAACCTCGAATGGTGTTGCCATATAAAAAAGCCCTAGCCATTACGGCGCAGGTATCGGGCAAAATGATTCCATTTTTGGGCGTAGTTTGACTGGAAAGAGTATTAGAAGAATTTGATTCCAAGGCGACGCTTTTATCTGCAATTGCTATCGCTTCGCCAACATTGTGAACAACGGGATTGGGGCAATTTTCACCTCTTGCTATTACCCGCACGTAATATACGCCTGGCCGAGCATTGCACAAAGGCTCGGTTCTTGGCGCATTGCCTGAAGCATACTGCATTTTTCCATCAAATCGAAGCGGCTGCCAATCGCTACTGGCATTGGCATTGCGCAATTCTACGCTGAATTCCCAGTTGCTTTGCTGGCAATTCACGCATTGAATGGTGATTGCTGGGCGATCATCAGCCCCGCAATAGCCATCCGGACTGACTTGTACGTATAAATTTGGGTTTTGGCAAGAAGTAATAGTTGGTTTTGGTTGTTGGCTAATTGTTTTATTCGTATTACCTTCTTTTACAGCTAATTGTGGTTGATTATTTTTAGAATATTCGTAACGATAGCTGTCCACCAACACTTTGCTTTCAAATTTGGAAGAAACGAGCGAAGTTGTTTTATAATCGATGCCGAAGGTATAAAAATGTAAGTTGTTCAGGCCCCTGATGAGTAAAGTATCTTGCTGGCGATTGTTGATCGCTTGCATCCCACGAATCATTCTGCTTTCACCATTGCCAACCAAACTGGTGCCCTGATCTTTGAGCCAAATAGAACCTTCAAGCGCGCTTGCTTTACTATGGGTAAAATAAAATACCAACTGCACCGTGCCTTCTTCCTGAGTGGGGATGATGCTTGCCCGAAATTCTGGCGCTTCTTTGTCAAATAACCCCTTAATTTGAGCCGTAGCAGGTGTATTGCCAAACACCCCAATTGCTGATAACAGAAAAAAAGTAATTATTTTTCTCATGTATAACAGGTTTTAATTAAACACAATACAGCAGAATTGCTCTATTGATTTAGAAGTTAGATTGCTTATGTGTTGTGATCGGTTGTTAGGTGTTAATCGTTTAATGCACTTTTATATAAAAAGAAACACTAAAGTGATTAAGGAGTTAGGTGATGAGATTGCTACCGGTGTTGCTTTTGTCGGATTTGTTATTGCGAGTGTATTCCGAGCGGGGTATTCCGGCATGGTAGATAGTTGTAATATGACCGACAAAACCCGCTTTTGATCGTGTCAAAAATAATATAAAATTTTGTGAATCCAACAAAAACAAGCCCTTTTAACAGCAGGCTTTCTCGCAAATTGTTTACAAGCTGACGATCTGTTAATTACCCATCATAAAAAGTTATAAAAATCTTGACGGCATAACGCCAAAAAAGCTTACTTTTACGCTCATCTACTGTCATAATCTCCAATTGCCTGTGCCTTTTGTACACCCTTGGACTTACCTACAGGCGACTAATTTCAGACGACACCAACTTCAAATCCTTTGTTGCAAAGGATAAAACCTGTTCTTTGCAGCAACCTATAAACGCGAAAGCTACAGGTGTGCGTATATGAATAATGAATAAAATTATACTTTAAAATCAAATTAATTACCCCCTGAAAATCAATACTTAAATTGTATAGTGTGTACGAATATGAGGGAATTACAATACCAAATGACATCAATACGCCAATATATTCAAACAAATACGACATTGTTGGGAGGGGGGACGCTGTTTTGCACCACACTCAAGTACGTTTTGGCGATGGGTTTTATTGCTTTGCTCTCACAAAAAAATTGCGCCCAGCCGGCGGTTATTCGGCTGGATAATTGCGGTGTTTCTTATTTTGACCCTCAAAACGCTAACGTTAGCAGCACACCTCAGCGCGACTCGATGGTTTTTACTGAATATTTCATGGAAGACAGCCTACTCAAGGCTTTCTATGTGGACATCAATGCTTTTGGTGGACAACAAGTAGATAGAACGAAAGTATTTGCCCTTATGCCGGATAGCAGTAAACTTTTGCTGGGAGAGTTGGCTTTTGGTAATTGCACTGATTGCGTCGAAGGCTTTACTTTAGTGGAGAATAGCGTTATGCAAGTGCAAGGCGTGACGACTCGCCAGGAAATGGATATGTGGCTTCAGGGATTTGCACAGCCTGCTTTTCGCTTGACGAATAATCTCCAAACCCTTCGCGGTGTGGGGCGCATCAGTGGCCGCATTCCTTTTTGCGCGATCGGCTGGCAGGTAGAATACAGCGTTTTCAATACGCCCAATAATTCTTCGACCGAGTTTTCTACACATATTTTGTGTACCGAAGCGATTGCAAATTGCCCAATTATTACGGATGCGACATTGGATTGTCAAAAGGATAGTCTTCATTTACAAGCGATTATACCTTCAGAATGTTTTTCAAATCAAGCCAGTATTCGATGGGATAATAAAAACGGTTTTACGTCAGATTCACAAAATCCTTCGCTACAGTTGAGTGGCAACCTGGGAATGTACTATTTGCAAGTGGAAGATGCCGGATGTATTCGGGAAGATTCGGTTTTAGTCGAAAATCCACCATTTACGACTGCGGGCGAGGATATGGAAGTATGCCAAGGCGAATCCGTGAAACTCACTGGAAATGGAGGCTTTGGGCATTTTTGGGAAGCACCGGATGGCACTTTGCTCAATGATTCTATTCTGAATTTTGCTAATACATTAGCTGACCAGGGAGGTATTTATATTTTACACGCTTTTAATGATGCCAATTGCGAGGATACTGATACGCTGCAATTAACGGTGCATGTGCCGCCCGACCCGGAGGTATCTTTTCAAGCGCCTTGCCTTGGTGATTCCTTGATTTTGAATATTTTAAATGATACCCTTTTTTCTCAAATTATCTGGACGCATCCACGAGGGATGCCTTTAAATCCGGCGATTATAGAAGATTTTCAAGTTTCTGACGCTGGAAATTATATTTTGATTGCAAGCGATACCTTTGGTTGCGAAATTCAGAAAACAGTAGAAATAAATGGCAATGAGCCTCCTGAGCTACAATTTAATATCGAAGAAAGTTGCGATAGTTCGCGCGTATTTTTCTCACCTGAAAGCTTTGACTATCAATGGAATGACGGATCAAATGGCAATCGTTTTTCCACTGCTATCGGTGGCATTTTTCAAGTAACCGTAACCGACCCGGCTGGTTGTTCTTCTGTAACGGAAGTAGAATTGCCTCACCCCGATGGGCCGGAGATAGAACTAGAGATAACACAGCCTTTTTGTTCTGGCGACTTGGGTGCTATTGAAATCATTACCGACAATCCAGATCGTCCGATCATTTTTTCGATTGATGGTGGTGCTACTTACTCTTTTGAAAAACGCTACAAAAATCTGCCTTACGGCAAATATTTGGTCATCGTGCAAGATGATTTGGGGTGTATTTCTGAACATTCAGTAAGCATTGCAAAGCCTGATTCCATGGGTGTTTCGCTAAATCTTGACTCTTTAGAAGTGCGCCCTGGTGTGCCGATTCGCTTAAAAGCGAGTACCGTCGGCGATATTCAATTATACCAGTGGCTACCCAAAGAAATTGACTCAGGTAATGCTGTCACAGAATTTGAAGCAGTGGACAATCTGAACGTACGTTTGATCGTGGAAGATGCCCGTGGTTGCAGGGCTTCCGATGGTTTTTTCTTGCGGATTGTATTGGGTGACATTTATGCGCCGAATGCCTTTTCGCCCAATAACGACGGCATGAACGATCGGTTTACACTTTTCAGTGATAATGGTTCTGGTGAAATCATCGAAAGCCTGCAGGTTTTTAACCGATGGGGCGTACAATTATTTGAAACAAAGGAAATTGCGCTTAATGAAGAACAATTGGGTTGGGATGGAAAATATCGTGGAAAGCCCGCAAATCCAGGCGTGTACGTGTATCAAGCGTTGGTGCGCTTTGGCAACGGTACTCGAAAATTGTATAGCGGTGACGTGACTTTGATTCGTTAAAAAATTGAATATGAAGAAATTATTTATCATATTTTTTCTTATTGTTATAATTGATTCTCTATCTGCTCAACATTTTGAAGCAGGAGTGGAAACGTATATGGGCGTAGCAAATACCTCTTTTAAAGGAAGCTTGCCGGAAATCGTGGGTTTTTCTGAATTGGAAATCACAGAAAATGATGTAAATGAAGCGTTCGCCAAATTTAATTTGGAAGGTCCGCAATGGTTGAAAAAGCTGTTTTATGACGCCCGAATCGAAGTAAAAGGCGATATTTCCAGGAAACTGACTCGAAATGTGAAAACGGTGCGTTTTTTTGCGCGCTACCGCTTTATCGGTGGGAGTTTTGCTATCTCCGATCCTCGGTTAGCTACCCCGGAAGAGTCCAAAAAATTAAAAAATCAATGGAAATCGGTGCGACTTGCCTTAGCTGGAAATGCTGAAGAACTCACAGAACACTTGGCTTTGATGGCCCTTGCCGACGAAACCCGTGTAAAACCTTTTTTTAATAAACGCTATGATATAGAAATTTTTTTAAATGCGACGAGACTTTTGATGCAAGACGCCGTCATAATAGAGTGGGGGAGAAACAACTCAATTGGCTTGAATTTGGTTGGCGGGATGCGCTTTACTGCCGATCCATCGCCGGTGGTAGATTTGGGTAATGTGCTGTTTATCAGCGAGAAACTGGACGAATTGATGGAAGGCGGGATTTTAAACCCCGTAGAAAATACGACCGATAAAATCGCAGTAGCTGTACAAAACGTTGTATTCGGTAAATTCCGTGATCCACGCTCCGTGCCTTCACTAGGATGGTTTGCTCGCGGCGAATTGCCGGTCAATTTTGGAGGCGGATTCTCGATACTGGCAGGTGCGGAATTAAGTATTCAGAAGCACCTTTCAATTAAAGGGACACAGCCAATGTACTCGACTTATGGCTACCTGGGCGTGAAATGGGGATTTTTGGGCGGGAAAGGGAGAAAATGAGACTCGGAGATCGAAAGATTAAGAGACTTGGAGACTCAACGTACTTCTTACTTCTAATTTCATACTTTATTTAGAGGCATAAATTTCTGATTTTTTAACCTTAACAATGCGCATGATGAAACTACATTTACTCATCCTACCTATTTTGATGGCCTTGCCGATGCTCGTTTCCGGGCAATCCAGAGGCGAAACGTATTTACTGAGTTTGAATGACGCGCAATTAGATATTGGATTAAAAACAGTTACCGTTTTTGCATTGGATGATCGAGCTACGCTTCATTCCAATCCGCACTTCCAGGCGATGTGGAACTTGATTCAGTTGGGCTCGTCTATTGAGGCCTTATTGCATGGTACCTCAGAACCGCTTAATGACTTGAATCTTGGAAAGAAATATGGACAAAATGGTTATAATAAAACAGTGATTCAGTTTTTTATGCGCTATGGTTTCGGTGAATCATCTGATGTCGCTTTACAACAGCATTTCATAGAATTGGGCATCAGTCCAGGCTATTTCAAAGAAGGAAATAAAGGTATGCACTTACATTTGGAATATCAGATGAACCTGCTCAAAACTCAATACGGCGCTGGTGGCGGCAGCCTTGCCCGTACATTTGATCATGAGTTTTACGTGGGCGGACGCTTAGGGTTCGACTGGAGTTTTGGCCGCTCCGAAGGTGAAACGGGTTTTTTTGCGCATTTAAATGATGAAATCCAACGCATCGCCGACGAAAATGAATTCACTGCTTCGCAATTGATTCGTTTACAGGAACTTGCAGAAAGTAGCAAAGTACTTTTGCCCGAAGATGTGGGCGGTAGAGCTTTGCATATCGGGCCAATCGTTGGTGGACGGCTTTCCAAAAAAGTGCTCAAGCATGGGCAACTATTTTTAAATGGAACAGGATTCTATGATTTGATGGATTTATCGCATCAGGGTGGAGCGAAAGAAAACAAACGCAGCCAGCACCAGGTGAATATTTCATTGGGACTCCAGCTCACTATTGGTGGCGATGGGAATGGCTTGGTGGCGAAAGGATTCTTTTAGGAAGTCGGAAATGCGAAATCGGAAGCCGGAAAGTAGAAGTGGGAAATCGGAAGGAGGATTTGCAAAGTATTTCTCTTACTTTTGCAACCGAACCCAAATCGTACGCCCTGATGACACCCAAAATAGCTGTATTCCCCGGTTCTTTCGACCCCATCACCATTGGTCATGTAGAAATTGTGAAAAGAGCATTGCCCTTGTTTGATCAGATATACGTGGCGATTGGTGTCAATTCGCAGAAAAAATACTTGTTTAGCCTGGAGCAACGCATCGAATGGCTCAAAACCGTTTTTGGCAACGAACCAAAGGTGATTGTTGATCATTTTGAAAACCTCACTGCCCATTATTGCCTGCGTATTGGCGCGAAGTACTTGATCCGTGGCTTGCGCAATGCTTCTGATTTTGATTATGAAAAAACGATTTCTCAGTTGAATAGCATTGTTGGAAATGGCATCGACACGATTTTTTTGATCAGCGAACCAGGCTATTCGCATATCAGTTCTACTATTGTACGAGAAATCATCATCGGCGGCGGTGATGCCACGCCATTTTTGCCTGCCGAAGTAAAAATCGAAATCCTCAAGGGATTCCCCCGATAACCCAATTACACCAATTAACCCTTCACACCATGCGCTACCAATGGCTTTTATTCGATGCGGATAATACTTTGTTTGATTTTGATCGGACGATGGAAGTTGCGCTGGAAACCGCTATGAAAAATGCCGACTTACCTTTTGAACATTCGTTTCATTCCATTTACCAAAAGATCAATCTCCAATGCTGGCGCGACTTTGAAGAAGGTAAAATCAGCAAAGCAGCACTGCGTACGCTAAGATTCGAGCTGTTTTTCGAGGCCATTGAAGTCGAATATTCATCCGAAGCATTTGAAGTAAATTATCTCCACCATTTATCACAAGGCGCTTTTTTGATAGAAAACGCTCGAAACTTACTGCAAGAACTGCACGGAACATTTCGGCTGGGCCTTGTCACCAATGGCTTGCGCGAGGTACAACGCCCACGCCTTGCCAAATCTGGCTTGCAGCACTTCTTTGACGTGGTGGTCGTGTCGGATGAAATCGGCCATGCCAAGCCCCATGCGGCATTCTTTGATTATGCTTTTCAGCAGATGCAACATACCCAGAAACACGAAGTGATGATCATTGGCGATAGCCTAAATGCCGACATCAAAGGCGGCGCAGACTATGGACTCGACACCTGCTGGTACAATCCACAGCAGCTTCCGAATGATTTGAATGTACAACCTACCTATCAGATAGCAGCATTAATGGCGCTGAAAGATGTATTAGATGGCAATCAGATTTCGTGAATCTATCAGATTTGCGAAAGCTCAACAATCATAACCCCATCTCCCCATCTCCCCGTCTCCTCGTCCCCAAGCCTCCACATCACTTCCCAACAACCAATTGCTTCGTAACCAAAACAAAACCCCGATCATCCAACAAGCTATACCAATAAGTACCTGCCCCAAGTCTGGACACATCCACCTCCGTTTCAAATTGCTTTCCGGACATTTGATAAGTTTCGCTCAAGACCTCCATACCAAGTATATTATACATTTTAAGCATATACTGCCCCGATTTCATATTGCTAAAGCGCAACTGCACTTTACCCGAAGCCGGATTCGGAAAAGCAGACACCTGCGGCATTTCAGATTCCAACTGCGTTACATCTGTCGTCAGCGCATTCGATTTATATTGCACCAGCACCGGCGTTGCCTGATCATTGGCGAGCGTCACAATCGCGATGGGCTCTTTGGAAGTATTATTATAAAAATTATAAGTAACCGTCGTATCCACGCCTAAAGTAGTCAGCGCTAAAGACTGAATCGCCACATCCGTAATATCCAGCCAGCCCAGCGGCGGCACCTTCGCATCCAATCTGGTTTCCCGATATTGCGTTCGCTTCTCGCGCAACACAGGATACGTACCACCGGGAATCGTCACATCACCCCAGGCATCTACTGCATCGAGGCGATTGATTGCAAGTCGAATCCTTACGGAATCGGGTCTGACGGGGAGTTGATTCACAATCGCAACCGGTAAATCTGACACGGAAGCAGGCAATAAAAGCCCCGACGATATTTGATGAATATCAAAAAAATTGATCGGTGCGCGCTTTTCTACAATCGGTGGGTTATACGATGCAGCTACATTGAAGCCAATACCGATAGGATCAGCGCCGTAGTACCCCAGGAACGCCACCGCCTGATTCGTAACACTCAGATAATTTTCAAGATTATTATTGACATACAATAAAGTAGCCCCCGGAAAAGCCGCGCTGGCAGTACCCGTAGCAGGACTCTTAAAAATCAACTGCTGCGCAAAATCCGCACTCAAACTACTGAAATCCCAGCTTTGATTACCGCCGGGAGGTGTAAAAGCAAGAATATTCGGACTCGTATCAAAAGCAAAATGAAGCGTATCGCCTACAGCAGGAAAGGTCGTGTTGGTAACGGTAATTTGAGCATGGATGCTCGTGCAAATGCCAAGCATTGCAAGTGTAAGGAATATGTAAGTTTTGCGCATAGTGTTTGGTTGTAGTGAATCAGGATTTTTAAATATGCCACCTTCTTGGCTGTACAAAACTAAGATATTGATTGAAATTTTAGTGATTTCTTTTCAAACACCAGCATTTCAAATTTACTGCCGCCAGAAGCCAGCGATCTTGCTGTATGACCCTGGCGGCAGTTGAGTTTTATTTTTTCGCATCCTGATTCTGCCTACGTCTAATCATCATCGTCTTTCTCTTCCTGAGCGCAAATGACCGTTCCGTTGGCATTGAGCAGCACCTCCATCGTCGTTTGATCTTTTTTGATTTCAACCTCGTACTGCTTGGTACCGTCTGTCAAATCCAATCGCTCGGCTTCTTTTATTTCATAATTGGTATAAGCATTGGAGATGCTATTTTTTACCCCAGCCGGCAATTCGTTCACTTTTATTTCGGCTTCGGTGTACAATAAATTACCTTCCGTATCAAAAATCAATACCATTTCTTTGTCTTTTTTACCCTCTAATTCCACATCATAGACAATCGCGCCGGTACAAAGCGTATCCAATTCAGATGCTTCAATTTTGTAATCTCCGTAATTTTGGTTGATGTAATCTTTGATTACAGATGGCAGTTCGACCATTGGCTCGTTATCATCATCCTCACACATTGCGCAGACAAAAGCAATGGCTATCAAAGGCAAAATAAAATTCCATATTTTTTTCATGATGCTAAATAATTAATTTTCAATTTTTATCAAAAATATCTCTTCCTTATCGGTCAAGTTTATTTCTTTAATAAGTCCGATGCCCGGGGCATAAAACTTATTCTCCTGTAAATCAGGTTCTAATGCTGTAAAATCATGCGTTTTAATGCAATTCGTGAAAGTCCCTAAAACGGTAGTAATTGTCAGACCAGTTTCTATAATTTCCGCCTCGTCTTCCGCTTCATTGAAATAATACTCCTGGCGGTAAGCCAAGCCTTTCTGCGGATTCGCCGGCATCACAATGCCCGGCTTTGCGCCATCTACGCCTGCCTCCCAGGAGCCGTGTTTGTCTTTGAAGCTACCATTTGTATTATAATTTTTAACATCTTCACCAAAGTACCAAACATTTCCGAGGTTATCCTGCGCGTACCAATCATCTGTATTTTCAATCAGAATTCCATTCAGGGTCACGCTATCATTTACTACCACGCATTGAATGCCGAGGATTTCTTTTGTAATCATTCTGCGTTTCACTACGATCCGTTCTAATCCATCTTCGGTTTGTCCTTCGTAAATGTAGGTTTTGCTTGCATCAAACCTAAAGTAAGGATTTGTCAATTGTGTACTATTCGTAAAATCTTCCGGTTTAATCACAGGATTGTAAGATTCGTCTTTCTGACGAATTTCTTCCTTTTTACAACTGCTTATTGCAATGCTTATCAAGATAATAATAAATAATACAAATTTTTGCTGGTGCATGGTTTTGAATTTTGAAGGACGTTAGATAGATAGAAGGCATGAACCGCAAGGCTTTTCATACCTCACTATTCGATCCTCATCCTTATGAAATAATAAAAAATCAAAACCCGGGTTTTATTAATTAGTACGTAATAAGAATTGCAAAAAGCTGCGTAGATATCTTAATTTTTTTTAAACCGATAATTGAATCCAGTTTGAAGTCCTAACATTTGCAGAAATTGACTGTCTACGGCTCTCCAATTGCCCCGATAGCTTGAAATAAATTGCCAGTGAAGATGCTTAGAAATTTTGTAATCCAATCCAGCTCTTATCACCCAAAAATTGGTTAGCGCCTCGCTACGTGGCATCGCTTTTTCAAAACTCCATTCAACGCCTAAAGCGTCGTTCCTGAATTCATAAATAATTTCGTGTGGCAATAAGGAAACAGTGCCCAGCCCAGCACCTATAAAGGGTTGAAACTTATTTCTACTGTTCAAAAAGTATTGCATTCCAAGTGAAAATTGCAGAGAAGGCTGCGGCACATCTGCTGTCGAGAAGATAAAATTATCCGCAGGCGGCTCCACAATTGGCACGCCAAGCGCAGCATCCATCCGATTGGTTTCGAATCGCGTTTTTTGATAAGATGCATCTGCCCAAAGTTGCAAATTTGGCGAAAACTCAATCAATCCTTGCGCACCCATGGAAAAACCCGCCACCTGCGTCACATCATCATTGAACGGGAAAGCCCCACCGCCATTGACGCCCAACTGAAATCCTTTTGGCAGCATAGGGTACAAATGCTGAGCAAGCGTCTTTTTTGATTTTTCTGCAATCGGCTCATTTACTTTTAAAATCGGCGCTGGAATTAGTATAGGATTGGGGCTAAAAGTATTGATTTTTTCCGCATGAATCCATTCTAATTGCCCAATAAAATTAGGCTTTTCAGGCGCATTAGTCGAAGGTAGATTTGAGTGAAAAACGGAATCGGTATTCATGCCACCGTTTTCAATAAGCTTTTGTTCGGAAAAAATAGGTGGCGCTTGCGCTACCCTCAAGGTTTGATATTCCCCTACCACCTCATGGATGGTAATGGTTTTGTAAATTGTATCGGTTTGATAGATGACCTGGGTTTTATAAATTGTATCGCGCTGATTTTCAAGCAACGCTATTTTTCTGTTGGATTGTTGCAAGGCATAAAAAAACGCACCATTCAAGCCCAAAAGCAATAATAGGAATGGCAAAGCTAACCACCACCAGGCAAAGCCTGCCAAACGCTTTTTGCCTTGGCTATCAAGTCTTTTTTGCAAATCCTGCCAGTCTTGCACCTCGAACGCTGGTTCAGGGCGCTGCTCTAAATGCGCTCGAAATTGTTTAAAGAAGTCGTCCATCTCCATTCATTTGTAGCGACTTAGCGCTTTTTTTTATCAAAATCGCTCGTAATTTTTCTTTTGCCCTTGCCAAATTCGACCGGGAGGTACTCACACTAATGCCCAATAATTCAGCGATTTCATGATGTTTATAATCTTCCATTACGAACAAGTTGAAAACCAAGCGATATTCGGGTGATAGTTCTTGCAAAATGGGAAGCATATCTTCATCTGGGCTAATCTCTGACAAAGGCATATCCTCTTCGAACAAGTCGGCAGAAGAACTCAATTCCAAAATGATGGGCAGTTTATGATTTTTTCGATGATAATCAATTGCTGTATTGACCAAAATGCGCCGTAGCCAGCCTTTAAAAGGGTAATTCGGATCGTATTTGTCCAGGTTTGTGAGCGCTTTCAGAAAGCCATCATTGAGTATTTCCAGTGCTTCTTCTCGATTTTTTCCATAACGAAGGCAAATATTCATTGCGTAGCCATAAAAGTGCTCGTACAACTTTCGTTGGCTATTCCGATTGCCGCGGCGGCAGCCTTCCAGAATGAGGTTAAGATTGAGTTCTCCTTTTGGCATAGCAATTGCTTCCCTCGTCTTTACGAAAAGAAAGATACGAAACGCTGCGTGGTATACCGCAAATGACGCAAATAACTTGTTCCATAAATTGTTTTATAGGGCAAACGCATCAAAATAAAAAACTATGGGCTATAAAGTCCATAAAAGATTACCCTCAAGGCGGAGATTTCCAATTAAAAATCTGAGGGGTGCAAACAATTCATACCCAGGACGGTTCAGTGGCGAATTTGATAAAAATGTTCCCTGTTGTTTTTACTATAAAATAAAGAAATACTACACACTATATCCAGATAATACCAAAATCATATTACTTTTATAATGTTAAGTTTTAAATAACCCCATAGCAAAACATGGCTATGCAAAAACTAAAAGGTTTTATTTCTTACGCCCACGATGATGACCCCTATTTCAAACTAGTAAAAGAAGGTCTTCGTAAACACGGTAAGCATTCTAAATTAATCAACTCTGATTTATGGCATGATGGAAAGATACCCCTTGGCTCTCTTTGGCACGAAGCAATCCAGGAACAAGTAAAAGGATGTGACTTTGCGGTATTTCTCGTAAGCGCTAACTTTCTTTCATCAGAATATATCGAAGAACACGAGTTTAAAAACTTCCTCAAGAGGCAAGAACAAGAAAACTTTCTATTTTTTCCTATACTGATTTCTCCCTGTAATTTTAAGTATTGGGAAGAATTGGCAGCAAGGCAATTTTTTAAACCAACTGGCGTAGATTATGGATTTCCTCATCTTGACAGTAAGTTTACTTTTAGTCATTTAACCCAATTAAGCGTCAGAACTGGCGAACCAACACCGATAAGTGAAGGATATTATCAACAATACTTTTCAGACTTACTTGAAAAAATTGAAGAAGCTTTAAAAGAATACCAACGAAAAAAAGAAGCAGAGAAAGCTTTACCTACTTCTAAGTATTTTCAAATTCTTCCTATCTCCGAAGTCAAACCAGTCGATTTTCTTGAAACGCGCTCTTTCCCAGAACAAGGCTTTCGTCCTTTCTATCTGAACCGCCCTTATATTGATGACCTCCTTTTATACAATTATCAAAACAGAAAACATACAATTATTACAGGAAAGCCCTTAGCAGGCAAAACCCGTTCTATCTTTGAACTATGCGAAAAGAAATTAAAAGAAGAAGACATCTTAATCTTATTCCCCGAAAGAATAGATATTCAAATACAGGACTTCAAAATACCTGAAACAGACCTCAATATCATTATTTTCTTTGATGATTTTGATCAGTTTTTAAATATACAAAACCTTGAGTTGCTTGTTAATAAGGCTTTATTAAATCCAAAGGTATGGATAGTGTCCACATGCAGAAAAGACAGGGTTAGTATAGTAAAAAGCCGCTTGATAGATGATTTTCACAATTTTGAAGTGCATGAAATTTTATATCTAAATGAAGATGAGCAAAAACAGTTAGACTCTAATATATCAGATAGGCCCAATAAAAAATCGGATGGAACAATTGGTGGTTATTTTCTACCCTTAGACATTATGCGCAATCGCTTTGAATCTTTACAGCCTGATAGTTTGGAGCGAGAAATATTTCATGCCTGCAAAGCGCTACGTGTATGGGGAAAAACGGAAGCAGATAGTAGCTTTGGAAAAGGGCGCATTCAAAAATACTGCCAAAAACGGCTTGAAAAATATTATCAGATTGAGCGTACTATTTCTCCATTTGAATGGGATAAAGCTTTCCAACATTTGGCTCAGAATGATTTATTATATGAACAGGATGGGTATGTACTCATAGAAGAATTGTATTTAGATTTCATATCTATTAGCGAACAAAAGTTAGAAAAAGAGATTCTTCAATATTTCCCGGACGTTATCAATTATAACAAATTCCTTTACAAAGCGCCGGATTTTGAGCAAGCGCAAGGGGTATTGACACAGATGAAAAAAGAAGGGCTACGTCCGGATGAAGTTACTTTTAATTCGCTACTTTACAAAGCATTGGATTTTGAGCAAGCACAAGGGGTATTGGCACAAATGAAAAAAGAAGGGCTGCATCCGGATAAATTTACCTTTTCTTCGCTATTGAGCAAAGCGTTGGATTTTGAGCAAGCACAGGAGGTATTGGCGCATATGAAAAAAGAAGGAGCATTACCAACAAAAGAGACATTTAAATTACTGACAAGTAAGATTTCTAATTATAAACAATTGGAAACGATATTAATTCTAATAGAGGAAGAAGGAATACACCCGGATAAATTCATTTTTAATTTACTATTAAGTAAAGCACCAGATTTTGAACAAGCGCAAGAGGTGTTAACTCAAATGAAAAAAAACAGGATGCCTTCAACAAGGTTTACGTTTAATTCGCTACTGAGCAAAGCACCGAATTTTGAGCAAATGCAAGAGGTACTGGCACAGATGAAAAAAGAAGGAGTTTTGCCAGGTAAAAAAACATTTAAATTACTATTAAGTAGAACTTCAAATTTTGAGCAGGCGCTAGAGATATGGAATCAGATGGAAAAAGAAGGAGTGTTACCAACAAAAAAATCATTTAACATACTATTGAGCAAAGCTTCTAATTTTGAACAAGCAGAGAAGCTCTTAACTAATATGCAAAAAGAAGGCATGTTACCAACTATAAGTAGTTGTTATTTTGTATTAAAACTCCAAAAAAATAATAAATTTACTTTTACATCAAAACTTTTAATTTGGTTAATTTTTAGGCAAAATCAAAACATAGAAGAAGGAGTTGAAAAGCTAAAAAGAGCTATAATTAGATATAACTTCCCTAAAAACTCAATTATCCAATTTCTAAATAAGGAACTTTGGGAACAATTTCCCAATGAAGGCATTATACACTATAAGCAATTGGCAAACGCAGTAGAAGATAAATTTTGGTAAGTTCTTGTTGCAATTATTTTCCTGCCTTTATAACCAGCGCAATGCCCCTTTCAACTCCTACAGCCGTACGATCATATCATGCAAATAGACGATCATGTAATACAGATACAGGATCATATAATGCAGACGCACGACGATATAATGCAGATGGACAACAATGTAATGCAGACGCACGGCAATATAATGCAGAGAGGCAACAATATAATACAGACGCACGACAATATAATGCAGACGCATGACAATATAATGCAGATATACGACGATATACGTACAGACGTACGACGATATAATGCAGATGGGCAACGATATAATATAAAGCTGTATTTATTACATAAAACTATATCATAAGCCGTTTCAGATAGCAGAATACTTATAATGCTCCTATTGGTGGATGGATAAAAAAATATAATTTTTTGGGCATCAGGGTCTTGACATTATAATGATCTTCGTTTATTTTTGTAAGCACTTACCCAACATATAAGCACATCAACGCACATTTTTAAGGCATTATTCCTGGTATTTTATTTGCTCATTTAAATTTGATCAAAATGGCATCTACCATTGAAAACTCCTTTGGTGCGCGACTCGCGCGCGCTCAGAAAATGTTGGGTTGTATCACCAATTTCCAAAATTTCAATCCGCCCCGGCGCGAAGAAACGATTGAAGGATTCAGGGAATTCATTGACTTTATCTTTTCCCTGAACAAGGAAGAAACCGGCTTGGAACAAGCATATAATATGATCGTGAAAACCCGCGAAAACCTCTTTTATGAAGACGAGAATTGTATTACCAAGCTCCTGGCGATGATCCGCGACTCCGTTGAGGCGCAATATGGCAAAGACAGTATCGAATTTAATCAAATCGATTCGCTCGTACGACAAATGCGCAATAGCACCCCTGCTATAAAAGCCGCCACCGCCGATACCCCGGAGGGAAAGGTCTCCCAATCGGAGCGTTCCTATGGTTCACTTACGCAGTACTTCGGCGATTTGGTCACAATTTTATCCCATCTGATGGGTTACCAGTCCAGCAATCCGATTCTGCAAATACCGCATTTGGAAGGTTTGGTCGCACAGGCGAATCAATTAGCCGTAGAAGTAGCTATGCGCCGCAATTTGCTTACCACTTGCCGTGATCGCCGCCGCGATGCTTACGAAGAGTTGAAAAGCCGTGGCAGCCGCATCAAGGCTTATTCCAGATCGCATTATGGTCTGAATTCTTCGGAGTATAAGCAGATCAAAGGGATTGCTTTATAATTATTAAGCATTTGTTCTAAAATAAAATATAGGTTCTTATTCGGGTAAACTATTATTTTTCAATCAAATGCGCCTTTTGACTATTCATTATTAAACTGTTCGGCTACTTACCCTAAATAATGCAAGCTATGACAAGTCATTGCAAAATTCATACAAGCAACTTGACCGACATTTTATTTTAATATCTCACCCAAAAGTGTAGATTTGCAGCAGCAAAACTATACGAACCGATGGCAAACGCTTTTTTTCAAGTTCCAAAGGCAGTCAACGAACCGGTGTTGAGCTACAAACCCGGCTCGCCCGAAAAGACTGCCCTCAAAGCGGCTATCGCAGCGCTCAAATCGAAAGAAATCCTGATTCCGATGTTTATCGGTGGCGAAAAAGTGACCACTAATGCGAAGGTAGCGATCCATCCGCCCCATGACATCAAGCACACCCTGGGTCATTTTTACAAAGGCGATGCATCGCACGTGCAGCAAGCGATTGAAGCGGCATTGCGCGCCAAAAAAGACTGGGAAAATATGCCCTGGCAGGAGCGTGCTGCGATCTTTCTGAAGGCTGCCGATTTATTGAGTGGGCCTTACCGCGCTAAAATGAACGCCGCCACAATCTTGTGCCAGTCCAAAAGCGTTTTTCAGGCGGAAATTGATGCCGTGGCGGAGTTATGCGATTTTTACCGCTTCAATGTGGAATTTGCGACCCAAATTTATAGCCAACAACCGAATAGCGCGCCTTTGACCTGGAACCGCATGGAGTACAGGGCTTTGGAAGGCTTTGTATTTGCGCTCACGCCCTTTAATTTTACTTCGATTGCTGGCAATCTGCCTGCTGCACCGGCGCTGATGGGCAATACCGTTGTATGGAAGCCGGCAGAAACGCAGATTTATTCGGCGGCCGTGATCATGGAGGTTTTGGAAGAAGCGGGGCTACCGCCAGGGGTCATCAATTTGATGTATGTGGACGGCCCGGCGGCGGGCGATGTGATTTTTTCGCATCCTGATTTTGCGGGGATTCATTTTACAGGCAGCACAGGCGTTTTCCAGCATTTGTGGACAACGATTGGCAAAAATATTTCCAAGTACAAGTCCTACCCGCGCATCGTAGGGGAGACCGGTGGCAAGGATTTTGTGATCGCGCACCCTTCGGCGAATGTGGATGCTTTGGTGACAGCGCTCACGCGTGGGGCTTTTGAATACCAGGGGCAGAAATGCTCGGCGGCTTCTCGCGCCTATATTCCCAAAGAACTTTGGAAAGAAGTGAAGGAAAAATTGGTAGCGCAGGTTGCATCCATCAAAATGGGTTCACCCGAAGATTTTACCAACTTTTTTAACGCGGTGATTGACGAACGCGCATTCGATAAAATTTCCAATTACATCGCAGAAGCCAAGAAAGACGATAGTGTCGAAATCATTGCAGGTGGCACTTGCGACAAATCGAAGGGTTATTTCATCGAACCGACGGTGATCGTAGCCAAAGACCCGAAATACCGCACCATGTGCGAAGAAATTTTCGGACCCGTGCTGACGATTTATGTCTATGATGGCAAGAAATTTGAAGAGACGCTGGAATTGTTGGACAATACCTCGCCGTATGCCCTGACGGGCGCTGTGTTTGCGCAAGAGCGCGCTGCGATTGTCTTGGCAAGTGAAAAACTCCGCCACTCGGCTGGTAATTTTTATATCAACGACAAGCCAACCGGTGCGGTGGTCGGGCAGCAGCCTTTTGGCGGCGCGCGTGGCTCCGGCACGAACGATAAAGCCGGTTCCATCCTCAATCTCTACCGCTGGGTATCGGCTCGGACGATTAAAGAAAACTTTGTGCCACCGACGGATTATCGCTATCCGTTTATGGCGGAAGAATAGTTCCGAAAGGGACGCATCTCGCTAATAACAAATGGAGAGAGGTGTCATTCGCAAGGATGATGCCTCTTCTTTTTTAACTTGAAGCCGTAGGACGGTTTTAAAAAAAGTCAATCGCTTGTTTTACATCCTGTTTTATATCTTCAATATTTTCCAAGCCTACTGATAATCGGATCAAGCCGGGCGTAATGCCTACCTGCAATCTTTCTGCTTCTGTTAATTTTGAATGCGTGGTAGAGGCCGGATGCGTCGCAATGGTGCGTGTATCGCCAAGGTTAGCAGAAAAAGAAATCATTTGCAAGCTATTCAGAAAATTTTTGCCCGCCTCAATACCGCCTTTGAGTTCAAAAGAGACCAATCCGCCGCCTAATCGCATCTGTTTTTTTGCTAATTCATATTGAGGGTGGGAGGGGAGTTGCGGGTATTTGACATAAGCCACTTCGGGTAAAGTTTCAAGGAATTGCGCCAATTTTAGTGCGTTTTCACAATGTTTTTCCATGCGAACGGCAAGCGTTTCCAAGCTTTTTGAAAGCAACCACCCGTGAAAAGGGGAAAGGGCAGGGCCGGTGTGCCGCGCCATAAATCTCACTTCCTTAATGAGGTCTTTAGAGCCAAGCACTGCGCCTGCGAGTACCCGACCTTGACCATCAATAAATTTTGTGGCTGAATGTGTAACAATATGCGCGCCTAATTTTGCTGGATTTTGTAAATAAGGCGTAGCAAAACAATTATCAACATTTAGTATGATATCATGTTTTGTTGCTAATTCTGATAGCCATGTAATATCGATTAAATCAATCGCTGGATTGGATGGCGTTTCAATAAAAATCATTTTGGTATTTGACTGAATAGCTTGCTCAAAATCAGCAGGTTTGTCGGCGTCTACATAAGTGTGTGTAACGCCCCAACGCGGAAGCAACTGCGTCAAAATCTGATGTGTGGAACCAAACAAAGAGCGTGATGCTACAATATGGTCGCCATTGCGCACAAAAGCTGCTATACTCAAAAACATAGCCGCCATGCCGGAAGCAGTGGCCACGCCATCTTCTGTGCCTTCCAACAAGCAGAGTTTTTCAATGAATTCATCATTATTCGGATTAGAATAACGTGAATAAATATTGCCTTGTATTTCTTCACTAAACAATGCTTTTGCGTGGTCTGCATCATCAAATAAAAAACTCGAAGTGAGGTAGAGTGGGGTAGAGTGCTCATTCTGGTCGCTGCGCTTCATTTGTGTACGGATAGCGATGGTTTCAAAATGCTGATCTTGGCTCATTTTACTTAACATAATTATTTTAGTGGAAAATTTTCAAATCAAAGGTAGATTAGAAAACAATAAAAACGACTGGCAAAAGGATGTTAAAAGATCTCAATAGAAGATAAAGTTTTGTTTTATAGAGAATGAAGACCAGCGCGTTTGGTTTTCGAGCAAAACTTTGCGATTCTTAATATGCAAAAAAGTTTCAATTTATTTCCTATAATTTATATTATGTTAAACAAAATAGGGCAAATAAAAAAGCCCCCATTTTATTCTTGAGGGCCAGCAGTCGGATGATACTTTCTTATTTAATCTTTAGCATATTATTAATCAGCGCTTTACCTTTTTCGAGTTGCTCCTTGTAAAATTTCTTGAAATTCTCAGGATTCATATCATGCAGCGTACCGCCTTGATCAAAATGCTCCTTGAACACCATCCCCGTCGCCCAAGTGGAAGCGCTGGCAAAGGCTGACATCGAAAGCCCACCCAAAATCCAACCTATCGCTGGAATGGACTTCAATATTGACCTTGTCATATAACCAGGGATTCTGCCCATTGTTGTGCTGATAAGCGCGGTCGTAATGGATTTGCCTCTTTCTTCGGTATATTCTCTTCCATAAAACTTGCACAACTGCTTCACCATATCCAGTTGCACCGCAGTAATCGTAGCAATATCAATCAAAGGCACTGGCCAGAATCCTGGCAAAGCGGCGAACCAAGCGTGGTTTCTGATGATTTGTTCGGCTGATTTGATTTCTACTTGTTCCATAATTTGATTATTTTGAAAGTCAATGATTTATTGTTAATGATTGATTTTATTGCCCTAAGGGACATTCGCAGGATTTATTTTTTATTTCACGCTTAGGTCTCCAATGATGCTCCTCTCCCAGCCCGTTCCGAACTAACCAATACACCATATTTTTATAGGTATCTTTCCGTAACAAATCACTTCCGCATTCCTTCAGCGATTGCGTATAATCACAGCTAGCCCGGCCGATGTCAAATCGGGCGACATAAAATTCGCCATCCGCACATACAATTTTATCAAACTGCTTGATATACATTAAGTTAATGTATTCGTTATAACGCCTTGTCCCTTTCTTCGGAATCGGAAAAAAATAATTTTCCAAATCTTCTTGTTTTAATTGCTTCAAAATTTGGTCAAAATTTTCGATGCCGCACTCCCCTACTTCGTAGCCAATACGTGCCTGCTCATGCTCGGTACGCTTGAAAGCAATCATTTTACTTGCCTCATTATCAGGATGATAGATTCCGGTATTTGGCTGGATGGTGTATAGTGTTGCCGCCACGATGATCACGCCGCTCACCACGCCTGCCGCCATTTTCCCGATTGATTTGTTTTCACTCATATCATGCTTTGTTAATTCTTTTACAAAGTTCTTCCTTTTTGCACGGAAAAGCTATTAGAAAATATCGTTTCTTATTTTAAAATTCGATGTATTGTTTCAAAACTTGGACGAATGGAAGAATTTTATTCTAATTAAATTTGTTAGGTAATTGTAATTTTTATAAAAACCTGAAATTCAATTATTAAAGCTCAAAATTTTATATCGTCCATTTTATTTGCAATAAGACGAGTCATATCAAGTTATTTAAAATACAAATCACCAAATTGTACCAAGAATGAATGCTTATAAAACCCTGCTGTTATTGCTATTCTTAGCTTTTGGCAACCTGCAAGCACAAACCAACCTAAAAACCCCACTCCCATTGGATGCTTCGGTTCGCATTGGAATGCTGCCAAACGGGATGCGATATTACATTCGCCAAAACGCAAAGCCCGAAAAACGCGCCGAGCTAAGGCTTGTGGTGCACGCTGGTTCACTCCAGGAAGACCCAGATCAATTGGGCATCGCGCATTTTGTCGAGCACATGGCTTTTAATGGCACTAAAAATTTCCCCAAAAATGAGTTGATAGACTATTTGGAAAGCACTGGCACGCGCTTTGGTGCAGATTTGAACGCTTACACGAGTTTTGAAGAAACAGTTTACGAAATCCAAGCCCGCACGGATAGCTTGCCATTATTGGAAAAAGGCCTGCTCGTGCTACAAGATTGGGCAAATGCGGTGACTTTTGACCCTATTGAAATAGACAAGGAACGCGGTGTCGTAGTATCCGAATGGCGGAGCCGCCTCAATGCTGATCAACGAATGCAACAGCACTATTTCCCAGTGTTGTACAAAGGTTCCCGTTACGCAGAACGCCTGCCTATTGGCAAACCAGAATTAATCGAAACCGTCAGTTATGATGTGGTTCAAAGATTTTATAAGGACTGGTATCGTCCGGAATTAATGGCGATTGTGGCAGTCGGTGATTTTGATGTCAAATGGATGGAAATGCAGTTGATTCAGCGC
>JANRME010000320.1:0-5968 GCA_033761835.1 Saprospiraceae bacterium | reverse complement strand
AGTAGGAATGTCCGTTTTTTGATTAATAAAGAGTAAATTATGCGAATCTTTTAAACCAGAAGCTTTAGCTACGCTAATGTAAATATCATCCCATCCATCCTGGTTGATGTCAACCACGCAAACACCACTGCACCAGCGATTGGTCGCAACGCCTGCCTTTTCGGTGATGTCTTCAAATTGAAAATTGCCTTTATTGAGATACAGCGCTGAACTCACCTGATTGCCAGTAAAAAAAAGATCTGGCAAACCATCGTGGTTAAAATCACCAATGCCTACGCCTCCACCATTGTAAAAATTTGTAAATGTGAAGGCATTGAATTCTTTATTGGGGTTAAGTTGATTGTTGAAATGTACGCCGGAACGAGCCGCAGGAATTTTTTCGAAAAGGTATTCTTCTTTTTTGCACGCCGCCAGCGTAATCGCAATCAGCAGGAATGAGTATAAACGAAGCAGCATAGGAAAGGATTGCGTTAAAAATCAGTATCCTCCTTCTATTGCAAAGGAGGATACGATTCAAATCAAGTTTAACCAAAGTAATTGATAGTATCCTACGACTCTGAAGCCATAGGATACTTTACAGCCTTTAATAGCCAGGATTCTGATCCTTTTGCTCAATGTTCGGATTATTGTCGATTTCCGATTGAGGAATTGGCAATAATTCGTGCTTATTAGCTACAAAATAGGAAATCGGCTCGCTTTTCAGTTTTTTGTTCTTGCGCCAGCGCAGGATGTCAAAATTGCGTACCTGTTCAGCGGCAAGCTCTACATAGCGCTCGTGTTGAATGGCACGGAATACTTCGTCCTTACTATTGCAAGGATAATTGGCCGTTGGATACGGCGGCATATTTACTGAAGCACGAGCACGAACCTGGTTCATCAAAGCGATAGCAGCAGCGGAGTTACCCAATTCGTTTTCACATTCAGCCAGCAAAAGCAACACATCCGCATAACGCATGATGCGCATATTGATACCACTTTGAGCAAAGCCATTATCCAATTTGTATAATACAGAGTACTTGCGCCAGCTAACTTTAATGGTTTGACCATCAATAGTTGAGGCATTACCCTGCACGCGGTCGTCCGTCAAAACACTGTTTCCATTGTTAAATTTATCGCCTGGCTTCCAGTAAGACATGTCATAGCGAGGGTCATCCTTGGCATCGCCTTTGGAAGTTCTTTCATAGTCATTCAGAATCTTATTAGACGGAATCAGGTTGCGCCAACCTACTGCGGAATACTCCTGCGTACGCACCGTTTCTTCTTGTACACCAGCACCGTCTCCATCAGCACTACCCCAGTTGAAAGCACCTCCAGATGGAGCATAAACTATCTCAAAAATAGATTCTTTGTTAAATTCTCCCTCTTCATTGGTCAAGTCTAAGTAGTTATCTACAATTTGATACAAACCGGAATTGACAATTTTTTGTAATTCCGTTTTGGCATTATTGTAGTCCCCTAATTGCAAGTAGGTACGAGCCAACAGCATCTGCGCGGCAGCCTTAGTGGCACGCCCCAAATCAGCACTGCTATAACTTGCAGGAAGTGCGCCTTCTGCGGCTTTCAAATCATTGATAACTTGACTATAAACTTCTTGTAGCGAAGCGCGAGGCTTGGAACCTTCTACCGACTTCACGTACTCGGTGTACAAGGGAACGCCACCCCACAAAGTACCTAATTCGTAATATGCCCAAGCGCGGAGAAATTTAGCTTCGCCCACAACTCGCGTGCGAATGCCTTCGCTAATATCTGGCTTGGCAGCGGCACCGCTTTCAATCACAATATTGGCGCGGTGAATCACTCGAAACCAACCAGTCCAGACGGCTCCTGATACAGAATTCCCAGGGTCATTTACACCAATGAGCAACTGGTTACGGGGGGTTTCCAACTGACCTCCACCTGTAGCCATTTCATCACCACGCAGGTCGTGCGTAAAAAACCATTCTCGAGATACCAGGCTCCAAGACTGTGCCACAGCATAAACAGAGTTTACCCCGGCGATAAGTTCTGCATCATTATTAAAATAAGTATCAAGGGTCACCCCATTCGGATTGATTTTATCAAGGTCTTCCTCGTTACAACTCAGAACAAAACCTATTGTTAGGATGAAGGTTAGGAAAATAATTTTTTTCATAATGGGTTGATTTTATTGCCGAGTAAGGCTGTCCTTACAGGGCGATTCAATTCAATGTTTTTTAGTTAAAACCAAGATTCACACCTAATAATATGGTACGCGCCTGAGGATATAGTCCATAATCTATACCATTATTGAGTTGGCTATTTCCTCTAAAGCCTACTTCTGGGTCATATCCAGAATATTTTGTAAACGTCAACAGGTTTTGACTGGAAACGTATACCCGCACCCGGCTTACTGCATTACCGCTTATTTTTTTAAGATTGTCGCTGGAGAAGGTGTAGCCAATGCTAACGTTTTTAAGGCGCAGGTACGAACCATTCTCCAGGAAGCGATCGGATGTACGAGTATTCTGGTTCGGGTCTCCACTTACTGCGCGAGGTACATCTGTATCGGTATTCTGAGGCGTCCATGCATCCAATACATCCGTGGTAGAATTGAAGAGGCGTAGCATACCCTGACCGATCACTTTTGTACCGTTGTAAATTTTATTGCCTTGTACACCTTGGAAATAAAGGGCAAAATCAAAGTTTTTGAAGCTGCCATTCCAATTTAAACCATAAGAAAACTTGGGCAAATAACTTCCCAGGTAAGTGCGGTCGCTACCATCGATTTTTCCATCCCCATTTAAGTCTTTAAACTTAATATCTCCTGGTGCGGTACTCGCATTTTGGTAGGGTGCACTGTCATTGCCCAGCGCATTGGCTGCGGCTACTTCGGCGGCATTTTGGAAAATACCCTCGACCTGCCAACCGTAAAAAGATTGAATCGGATGACCTGCCTCGGTAAGAGTTATGTCGAAACCACCAAAGTCGGCGTTAGAACCAGAAGGGATCGTAGCATTTGGAGTAGCCAAACTCAATACTTTGTTGCGCACCAAATCGAAAGTACCGGTCAGAGTCCAGTTGAGGTTTGTACTGCGATAGTTGTATCCAGCAATGAATTCAAAACCTTTGTTTTCCATGCTTCCTACGTTAGCTAAGGGGCTAGAGGAATAACCCGCCGATGAGGGCAGTGGAACCCTCAGGAGCAATCCATCCGTCTTGCGCTGGTAATATTCCGCACTCAGGTCAAAACTATTATTGAACAAAGAGAGGTCAAAACCAACGTTGGTCATGGTGGTTTCCTCCCAACTTAAGTCTATGTTGCCCAAACTGTTGAAGTAAGAACCCAAAACATTCGTTTGGTTATTGAAAGGATAAATCGTAGCATTGGCAGAAATGAGCGGCTGCCATTCGTAGTCACCAATCGAGTTATATCCGGTTTGACCAATGCTTCCTCGTAATTTAAGGGAAGAAATCCCTGAAATCGATTGAAAAAATGGTTCTTCACTAATGCGCCATCCTACAGATACAGATGGAAATACACCCCACTTCCGACCAGGAGCAAACTTAGAAGAGCCATCTCGACGAATCGAAGCACCAAGTAAGTATTTGCCGTCATAGTCATAGGTCAAACGTCCTACATAAGAAATGAGGGAGTTCTCCGCCAAAAAAGAAGAACCATTCGGGTTAGATACCCCCTGGATGACTTGGATGTTATTGTCTGGGCGTTGGCCACTGGCAGAGATATTTTCAACTCTTGCATCCTGCTTTTCTGCTACTGCAATGACATTGACGTTGTGCTTTCCAAATGATTGCTCAAAAGTCAATTGGTTAGTAAATACTTTTGAGAAGAAAGTGCTCCGATTTTCTGATAAGCTGGCGATGGTACGGCTGCGATTGCCATCGTTATAAATAGGCAGGAAGCTCGTAAATTGGTTATTGGCAAAATCACCCCCCATCACAAAACGATACTTCAGCCACTTAGCAAAAGTCACTTCCGCATAGAAAGTACCTAAGAGTTTTACACCATTATCAATTTGATATTGTTGCTCCTGTTCGGCAATGCGCAAAGGGTTTTCAGGGTCTGTAGCATCCAAACCTTGAGCAGTTGTACTAAAGCCACCAATCTTCGTTGGGTCGCGCACGGGCCAATAAGGAATCATCCTCATAGTATTCATAATCAAACTACGGCCACCCCCGTCACGCTCCAGGCGGCGCTTGTCGGTAGCTACCAACAGAGTTTGACCAAAAGATAAAAATTTAGCCACCTTATGGTCGGAGTTGATGCGTAAGCTTTGACGCTCGTAGTCGGTGAAAGGCATGATGCCATCTTGGCTTAAATAACCCAAAGAAGTATATACCCTCGAAACATCATTTCCGCCCGAAAGGGAAAGTTGGTGATCCGTGATAGGAGCAGAGCGAAACATTACGTCTTGCCAGTCGGTATCGGTTTGGGCAAAAGTAGTGCTGGCACCTTCATATACCGGCGTGTTCAGGTTATTGAAACGACCAGGAACGGGTTGACCAGAAGCGGTAAGCAGTGCTGTGCCGTATTGGATGTATTGGTCTCGATTAAGCAAATCCAGGGTCTTCCATGCATTTTGTACGCCATAGTATGAATCCAGATTCACCCGCATTTTTCCTGCTACACCTTTTTTTGTTGTAATCAAAACAACTCCATTAGCTGCTCTTGAACCGTAAATAGAGGCCGCACTTGCGTCTTTGAGTACTTCCAACGATTCAATATCCTTGGGATCAATATTGTTCAAGCCACCTGCAGGCACTCCGTCAATAACAAATAAAGGATTTGGGTTCAAACTAATAGAGCCAATACCCCGGATACGGATAATAGGATCAGAACCAGGGCTGCTATTGTTGGTGATCGATACTCCAGGTACACGCCCCTGAATAGCTTGGGTCAAGCTAATTACTGGCAAGGCTTTCAAATCTTTCTGGTTCACAGATGAGACAGCTCCAGTGAGGGAAGATTTCTTTTGAGCACCATACCCTACCACAACAACTTCGTCCAATATTTCTCCTTCTTGAAGTGTCACATTGATGGTAGATTGATTATTAATGGCTACGCTCACCGTAGTATAGCCTACAAAGCTAAAAAGAAGGTTGCCAGTGCTTTCAGCATCACTTAAATCCAGACTAAATTGCCCATTAATATCTGTTACCGTACCTTTGGTTGTACCTTCCAGTAAGACGGTTGCGCCTACTAAAGGATCGCCATTTGTGTTGGTAATAGTTCCTTTTACTGTGAAATCAGGTCTTGTTACAGGTCTTGGCGCTACTGCCGGTAAAGTTTCAAAGTTCAGATTTTCAAAGCGCTCAATAGGCACTTTACTTAGTAGGATTTGTTTGGATCCAAAAACTTCGAATCGAATATCTGTTTTTTTGAATACGCGATTCAGAATTTTTTCCAGACTTTCATTATTAGCCTGAAGGCTTACCTTTCGATCAGCTTCAATCTGTTTTGGCAAATAAGAAAAATGAACGTCCACTTGTTTTTCAATTAGAAAAAGGAGTTCACAAAGTTTCTTATCCTCAACATTGAAGCTAAGCTTTTCCGATAAAACCTTTTGGGAAAAGGCAGGATGAGCATAGCTCATACCCGCAAAAAGCCCAGCGAAAAGGAGTTGAGCTAACGAGATCCTCATGAGTTGAAGCAATTTTTCACGTTGCAGTAGGTGTTTTTTCATGCTTATAATGTTGGTTAAGTTAGTAAAAAATATGATTAACAGCAAATAATATCCAATTAGTAATTTTTTGTTTAACATTTATCGACATCCATTGCTCGATATAACTATCTGAGCATCAATCATTTTATAAGATGCGTATAGCAATTTGCAGATGATAGCCAATTTATCATGCAAGTTTTCGTCGTCCAGGGAAGTAGTCATCGTACAGTCATGCATTACCACTTCATCATAGATAATCTCTAGACCATAGGCTTTTTCAATGGCTTCAAAAATTTGGGAGATGGGTGCTTCTACAAAAGTGAGTTTTT
>JANRME010000319.1:0-21176 GCA_033761835.1 Saprospiraceae bacterium | reverse complement strand
TATTTTATCTACTTGAAGAACTTCAAATTAGATATCCTCGCCAAATTCCCCTTGTTACTACTAATTTCATTAAATCTAATTTACAATCTATCAACAAACCACCCCAGCATAATTACTTAGAAATCCAATGGTTAAAGTTATCAAAAACTATTAGGCTTTTGAGTCTAAAATTTAAACTCTATGTGAAACACATGATCCTCTTTCTAACAATAGCAGTAATTAGCTTTTGGATATTTAGTATTTTTAATAAAAATAATATTAAATTAAATAAATCAACTACTGATAAGCTTTCAGAAATTCAATTTAATTCAAAAGGGCCGGTTTGGGTAGTTCACCTAAGCGAATTTGATAACATAAAGGAAGCTAGTCAAGAGGCTGTTGCTTACAGAGCTAGAAAAATCAGGGTCCTTGAAATACAACCAAACTTGAAATATTGGAACATCATAGTTCCTAAAGATTATCATATTATGCAAAATGCTTATTCTAAAATAACTACCAGAGTTGAAGAAAAATGGAACAATGCTAAAGTGTTAAATCTGAGAGATTTATGCACCACTATAAGATTTGATAATAACTCTAATATAATTTTATGTAAATAGAACTTAAACCTTTATGTTTTTTTTTAACTAGAACCTAATTCATTATTCAATACCTCAAAATCTCATCAGTCCCTGCTTTCTTTATCAAGAACTATGATACAACTTCGCCAATTCCACTGCCACTAATATTTGCTGCCCGTCCTTTATTTGCTCCTCCACTACTACTGTTTCGCCAGGTAGGAATTTCCAACACTCATCTTCTGGTATTTCCTGTTCACATATGAGGAAAATACTATTGCCTTGTTGTATAGCATCTACAGGTCGCCATACAGGAACACCTTCGCCTAATAGCTCGACGTATATTTTAGTAATTTCTTTCATAGTTAAAAAGTATAATCTGATTTGTGCAAGAAAGAGTTCCTGTTTCCAAATGCTATTATTGAATTTCCCATTTTTTTCGTATTATTCGCCTTATTTAAAACGCCTTAACCTATGATTCGAAGCATTGTCATACTCGCCTTATGCCTTCTTGTTCAAGGAATTACATTTGCACAAAAACAATATGATGCCACCTGGGAGTCGCTCGATGCGCGTCCAATTCCCGCCTGGTTTGAGGATGCCAAGTTTGGTATTTTTATTCACTGGGGGGTGTATGCGGTGCCTGCGTATAGCCCGACGGTGCGCGATAGTGTGCATATTTATGATCGGTATGCGGAGCATTATTGGCGGCGCTTGGTGCAACCGAATAGTACGCAGCAATATTTTATTGATTTTCATCGAGAAATGTATGGCGATAAAGCTATGTATCAAGATTTTGTAAAAGATTTTAAAGCGGAATTATTTGAGCCGGAGGACTGGGCGGAGCGATTTAAAAAAGCGGGCGCGAAATATGTAGTGTTGACGTCCAAACACCATGAAGGTTTTCCACTCTGGCAGTCGCCGCAGTCGTGGAACTGGAATGCCGTGGATGTAGGTCCCAAGCGGGATTTGCTTGGCGATTTGACAAACGCGGTGCGCGAGGAGGGTTTGAAAATGGGATATTATTATTCTTTATTAGAATGGTTTCATCCATTATATAATAAGGAAAATATTGATCAGTATGTAAAGGAACACATGATGCCCCAGATGAAAGATTTAGTGACGCGTTATAAGCCTGATATATTTTGGCCCGATGGCGAATGGGATTATCATTCAAGTGTATTAAAAAGTACGGAATTTTTAGCGTGGTTATATAATGATTCGCCTGTAAAGGAAACGGTTATTACCAATGATCGCTGGGGACAGGAAACACGCGGCAAGCACGGCGGTTATTATACAACAGAATATGATTTGGTGCATAATGGAATTTTTATGGATCAAGGCTATGCGCATCCCTGGGAGGAGTGCAGGGGCATTGCGGGGTCGTTTGGATATAATAGAATGGAAATTTTGGAAGATTATTCTACTTCGGAGGAATTGATTCATATTTTAATAAATAAAGTGGCACGGGGCGGCAATCTATTATTAAATATTGGTCCGACGGCGGATGGACGCATTCCGGTTATTATGCAGCAGCGCCTTTCTGATATGGGTAAGTGGCTGGAAGTCAATGGAGAAGGCATTTATGGTACGCGTCGTTGGGAAAAAGCACCGCCCATTACATCCGAAACGAAAACTTATTATACGAAAAAAGGTAAAGATTTATATGTAATATGTACTCGTTTTCCTGAAAAGGATATTATAATAGAAAATGTAAAGAATCCTTCAAAAGTTATGATGCTTGGCTTGAAAAACGCAGTAAAATCAAGCTTTAAGAATGGTAAATTAATGATTACACCGCCATTAGTAACGCCTGCCAATAACCCTTGTGAATACGCATGGGTGTTTAAGTTGGAAGGAGTTTTGTGATTTGGTGATATTGTGATGTGGTGATGTGGTGATGTGGTGATATGGTGATATGGTGATATTGAATTTTAATTTAAAAATATGAAAATATTAAATCTATTCGTATTTGGGCTGTTTTTTACATCTGTTTTTAGTCAAAAGCCGGTTTCTATTATATTTGATACGGATATTGGACCGGATTATGATGATGTGGGCGCGATGGCATTATTACATGCTTTTGCGGATAAGGGAGAATGTAATATCCTGGCTACAATGGCGAGTAATAAACACTCCAAAATTGCAGCAGTTTTAGATATATTAAATACATATTTTAACCGACCGGATTTGCCGATTGGCGTATTGCGTGGTAAAGGAGTGAATGAGGGCGCTTCACAAAAATGGGATTCTTTAATTGTAAGTAAATATCCATGTAATATAAAAAGTAATGATCAAGCCGAAGACGCGATTACATTATATCGAAAAATTTTAGCGGCGCAGCCCGATCATAGTGTGACGATTGTAACGGTTGGTTTTTTGACAAATATGGCAAATTTGTTGAATTCTCAGCCAGATGAAATTTCACCTTTGAGTGGTAAAGAATTGATTTCCAATAAAGTAAAACAGCTCGTGAGCATGGCTGGAGGTTTCCCGAATTTTAAGGAATTCAATGTACATATGGACGCAGCCGCTTCAAAAAATGTTTTTGAAAATTGGACGACGCCGATTTTATTAAGCGGATTTGAAATAGGTAATAAAATTTTTACAGGCTTGCCATTAATAAAAAGTAAAATTGAAAACTCACCAATTAAAGACGTGTTTGCGCATTCCATTCCTCAAAGCGAAGAAGATAAAAATGGCAGAAAAAGCTGGGATCAAACGGCGGTGCTGGTAGCGGTGCGCGGTTATGAAAAATATTATACGGTGATGCCGGGTAAAATGATATGTAATGAAGACGGTAGTAATGCCTGGAATAATAAAGATAGCGGGCATTTTTATTTAGTTGAAAAGAAGTCAGTAAAGAAAATGACAAAAATTATTAATCGATTGATGCTGCATCAACCGAAAAAATGAAATAAAAATTCAGAATCTTGATATTAAAAAAATCAATGACTATTCTATTAGAGGGAATTCGGTTCATGATATTTGTTAATCTTTTGTGAATGATTGGCTTTCTATGTAATATAAGAATTTCTTATCAGACTTTTGCATAGATGACTGATTAACAAAATGAAAGCGACCGAATTCCCATGAAAATTTATTACCCGATTATTATATTATTTATAATTAGTTGCATCTGGAGTTGTAAAAAAACAACAGATTTTGAAGCAGTGACCAACCGCTACCCGGTGCAGGTCGGCAAACGCTATGGCTATATTGATGCACAAGGAAAAATGGTGATCGAGCCTACGTTTTATAGCGTCGGCTGGTTCAATCAAAATCGCGCTGTTGCAGAATTAGAGCCAGGACAAAAGGTAATGATTGATACGAATGGTGTAATAATTTTTCAGGATACATCCGGTTATCTGCGCGATATTTTTAATGATGGTTTGATTCGTTTTGATAAGAAAAATGGGGTTTCATGCTTTATCGACAGCCTTGGCCAGGAGCGCTTTTGCCTGAGCGATACCCTAGCGGATTCGGATGCTTATTTCAGCGGCGAGCGCCTGCGTGTGCGCTTTCCAGGGCGTAGCTTCGCATTTCTGGATATGCAAGGCAAAGTGGCATTCAAGCTCAAGCAAGGTTTTGCCTCCCCTTTTTATGGTGATCTGGCGATTGTTAGTTTTAGCGGACGCACCTGTTATATCAATAAATCCGGGCATCGAAAATTTTGTATCAAAGAGCGCGGTTCTAACTTTAGTGGAGATTTGGCCTTAGTATTTGGTGATCAAACGAGTTATTTTATTGATAAAAAAGGCAGGAAAAAGCTAACTAAATTATCTTATGATTCCGTTACACCTTTTATTAATGGTTACGCTGCGGTGACGAAAAACGGGAAAAGTGGCTTTATTAATACCCGTGGTAAAGAAGTAATTCCAACTAAATATAAAGAAGTATTTTATTTTATAAATAATTCAGTAGCAGTTAAATTGGGCAATAAATGGATTTTTTTAAATTCTTATAATAAAAAAATTATTACACAGCATTTCGATGAAGTGACTGCACCTGGGTTTGTGGGGGAACTCGCCTACGTGCGCCTGGGATCAACCTAGGGCTATATCAATAAAAAAGGGCAGTTTGTATGGAAAGCCGAAACCGCAGCATCAGGAGAATAGAAGGCAAATGCTAAATAATTTTTCATTTTTATTTAAAACGCTTATTTTCACAAATAAGATCAATAACTCAAATCAATTAAAAATGAGACAAGCCGCTGTTTTACTGTTAGTTATAAGTTTAATACTTGGATTTTTCGCCTGTAAAAATGAAGGATCGCAAGGTTCAAATGATGGGCTTATCGTGGACTCGACCGAAATAGAGCGTCACTTGGCGCAACTTGCTTCTGATGAATTTTTGGGTAGAAAACCTTTCACCGAAGGCGAAACCAAAACTATTGCTTATTTGCAAAGCGAATTGGAAAAAATGGGCTTGGAGCCTGGCAATAATAGCAGCTATTTTCAGGAAGTGCCTTTGGTAGAAATCTCGCCAATGCCCGATTCTACAATGAAAGTGGTTGGCCCGAGCGGTAGTTTTGATTTAAAAATAAAGGATGATTATGTCCTTTATACGCAGCGCGAGCAAGAGAATATTCAGATCAAAGATGCGGAATTGGTATTCTGTGGTTATGGCATCGTTGCTCCTGAGTACAATTGGAACGATTATGCCGATATAGATATGAAAGGTAAAATCGCGGTGGTGATGGTCAACGATCCTGGCTTTCAAAATGAAACGCAGGATTCTACTTTTTTCAAGGGCAATACGATGACCTATTACGGTCGCTGGACTTATAAATATGAAGAAGCTGCCCGACAAGGCGCTGAAGGTGTGTTGATTATACATGAAACAAATGCCGCAGGTTATCCCTGGTTTGTGCCACGCGGCTCGATGAGTCCTCGCTTGAACTTGCAGACGCCAAATGCTGGCATGGACAAGTGCGCCATTCAGGGTTGGATAACACTCACGGCTGCGGCAGCATTATTCAAAGCCTCTGGTACCAAAGAAGGGCGCTTTTTTGAAAAAGCAAAAACCCCAGGATTCAAGCCAATTCCATTGGGCGTAAAGATTTCTACCAATTTGAAAAACCAATTAAAGAAAGACGTTTCGCAGAATGTCGTCGCCATGATTCGTGGTAGCCAGCGGCCCGATGAAGCGATTATTTATTCTACGCATTGGGATCATCTCGGCGTTGGACAGGAAGTACAAGGCGATTCGATTTATAATGGTGCGGTGGACAATGCCAGTGGCTCGGCGGCTTTGCTTGCTATTGCAAAAACATTCACCGAATTAAAACAAAAGCCGGAACGCACAGTCGTATTTTTATTTGTAACAGCCGAAGAACAAGGACTTCTGGGTTCAGAATATTATGCATTAAATCCGATTTTTCCTGTGGACAAAACCGTGGCCAATATTAATATGGATGCTTTGAATCCGAATGGAATGATGAAAGACTTGACGGTCGTGGGCTACGGCCAATCCGAATTGGACGACTACGCTTCCGAAGAAGCCGGTAAACAAGGCCGCTACATCTTGCCAGATCAAGAGCCAGAGAAAGGTTTTTACTTCCGTTCCGATCATTTCAATTTTGCAAAAGTCGGTATCCCTGCATTGTATGCTTCCGGCAGCTACGATCATATCACCAAAGGCAAGGAATACGCGCGCAGCAAGGCAGATGAATTCACTGCCAACAACTATCACCAGCCTAGCGATGAATACACGCCTGGAGCTTGGGATCTTTCGGGCATTGTGCAGGATGCGCAATTATTCTTCAATATTGGTAAGCGATTAACAAGTGAAAAAACTTTTCCGAAATGGAAGGAAGGATCGGAGTTTAAGAGTTTAAGGAACTAAGAAAGACTGTGGAGTGATGGAGTGATGGAATCGCAGGGTAATTTTTTATAATAAGTAAACGAGCATAAATTTATACAGCAATTCTCATAAATTACTGATTATCAATTTTATTGACTTTCGACTATCGACTGTAAAACTGCTCGACTACTTATAAATAAGGTGAATAGGGAATAGTTGTAAAAAGATTAACGATTATCAATGTCTTTGAGCCAGAAGCGAAGCTTTTTAGGCGTTTCGTCAGTTTCATTCAAGTCTTTCCAACTTATTTCGCAAAGCAAATCCGTTGGTCGGTAGCCCATACTTTTCCAAAATTCATCGGGAGCGACGTAAGTTGGAGGATATTCTACAGGGCGTTCAATATTGCAAAAGGTAACAAAATCGTACCATCCCAGTCCTTTTGCGCGTTCTTCACGTGTCTGAAAAAATGCTTTACCGATACCTTGTCCGCGATGTGTTTTTCGAATGATAGATTCTCCTAAGTAGTAAATCCGGTCAATGTCATATCCTTTTTCCAGGTAGGGTTGTTGAATATTGATCGTTTGATATCGGAGCGGTAAGCCCGTAGCTGCGCCCACCAGTTTGCCATCATCAAAAGCCATGACGATTGTATTTTCCGGCGATTCGATCAAGGTTTGCAAGTATTTTTCTTCGTAATCCATCGAACCATCATAGAGGTAAGGAAAATCCTTGAACAGCTCGATACGTAGGTGGGCAAGTTCTTCCGCGTACAAAGCGGCTTGCCCAGTGTGAAAAGTCTGGATTAAGATAGCCATAATTAAAGGTTTATTGATTCAACCCATTAATTTACTGCATTTTATCAAAAAAAGCAATGCCAATTATGCATCACTTCTGATAGGAAAGAACTATTTTTATTTTTTTAGTGTTTAAACACCAAAAAAATACTTGATAATCTTCCTGATAGTCATGGTTTTAGGGCTAAATTTGTACATTTTATGAATACTTCATTTTTAAGCATCAATACAATGAAAATAGAAGAAGCCATCCGGCAAAAGCGTCCCTTCCGCAACGCCTACCAAAGAACGGTTGTCAATTTAATTTATACGACCAATTGGCTCACCGATTACATTCGGGAGCATCTCAAGCCCTTTGGCATTACTATTCAGCAATACAACGTACTCCGCATTTTGCGCGGCGCCGGGAAGCCTATTTCTACTTCCGATATTCGAGATCGCCTGCTCGATAAAATGTCCGATACCTCACGTATGGTAGATCGTCTTTGCCAGAAAGGTTTGGTCATACGTAGCGTTTGTCCTGGCGATAAGCGCCTGGTGGATGTCACGCTGAGCGAAGACGGCGAAAAATTATTAATCGAAATTGACAAAATGGATGCCCAAATGGATGCTGTAGCTTGCAACCTGTCTGAAGAAGAAGCTGCTCACCTGAGTGAATTGTTGGATAAGCTGAGAGGGTAATTGTTACTGGTTTCTCACTTCCAACTTCCGACCTTCAACTTCCGATTCCCCCTTGCGCCTCAAAGTCGCCACGAATTTTTTTATAAAATTTCTTTTAAAATAATTTGTTGATAAAACAGATTTGTTTTATCTTGCAACCAAATTATTGAAAATTGTTTTAAACAAAAATCTTAGGGATATGATTCGTGATGACCGCAAGCAGTTAAATGATCGTTTTATCAGAGTATTTGAATTACTGGAAGAACGCGGGGTGATTGTAAAAAATGACCGTGGCGGAAAAGGTATGGGCGATTTTGCGGAGAAAATCCTCGGCAATCGGGCTTATGGGCATATTATTCGCGCCTATTTGAATCCAGACGATAAACGCTGTATCGACTATCGGCAGGCACGTATCCTTTGCCAGGAGTACGGTGTCAATGAATCCTATCTCGTAGATGGCATTGGCACACCTTTTGGGTTTGATCTTCCTCAGGAAAAAGCAGATAGCAACATTGGCAGAAAGAGAGGAAATATCCTATTCACTACTGTTGAGGCCTTCGCGGGTACAGCGGTAGAGGCAGGTGGCTTTCAGGTAGAAGATAATGATTTTTTCAATATTCCAGGCTTATCTGGTGGCGGGCTGGTTGCTTTTCCTATCAACGGTAACAGTATGGAGCCGATCATTCAAAATGGGGACATTGTTATCTGCAAGGAAATCAGCGGGTTGAACGAAATAAGAGACAACAAAATTTACGCTGTAAAAAATAACGGCTCGCTGTGGGTAAAATTTGTACAAAAAATCCAGGATAAAAAAGGCCGAGTTACCCACCTTAAATTAATCTCTGCCAACCACTTGGAACACGATCCATTTGAGGAGGATGTAAATGAGTACACACGCTTGTATCAAGTGATTCGGCGAATCAGCGATTTATAAACCATCTTTTTGTTGAAACAAGATATTGGCTTTTGTTTGAAAATGGAATAATTTCTCTTTTCAAATAGGAGTTTTATTATCACTCTTCATATAAAATAAAGAATTATCCTGCTGTTTTTTGATTATTGCCTCCCGGTGCGTTCTTCGCGCGGGAGTTTTTTTATAAAGTGATGCTGTGAATTCTACTGATGAAAGTTTATCTATAGCATCAAGCCCCCATCCGTTGCCGCATTGCCTCATACAAAATAATCCCCGTCGCTACCGAAACATTAAAAGAATCCGTTGTGCCCACTTGTGGAATAATGAATAATTCATCCGCTTTTCGCAATAAAGCCGATTGAACACCCTCTCCTTCCGAGCCAATAATCACAGCCATTGGTTGTGTAAAATCCATTTCAAAAACCGCTTTTTCAGCTTGCAAATCCGACGCAAATACCTGAATACCTGAAAGTTGCAATAATTCCACCGCTGCCATAATGCTCGTTTCGCGGCATACTGGAATCTTGGACAAAGCCCCGGCAGAAGTTTTCATCGCATCGGCGTTGATTTGAGCGCTACCCTTGAGTGAAGTGACAATCGCCTGTGCACCAGCCAGTTCTGCGGAGCGAGCGATCGCGCCGAAATTGCGTACATCGGTCACGCCATCGAGTAGCACCAACAAAGGCGTTTGAGACCGCTCAAAAATGCCTGGCAATACATCTTCCAATTTATAATATGGCACAAGCGAGATAAATCCTACAATACCTTGATGATTGCCGCGTACTATTTTATTGAGTTTTTCTTTGGGAACAACCTGCACCGGGAAGCCATACATTTTGCTCAATTGGCGGATTTCTTTTTCCAAATCGCCCCGCGTACCTTGTTGCAAAAGCAATTTATCAATCGTTTTGCCCGATTCGATTGCATCCAGCACCGGGTGCCGTCCATAAATCAAGAGGTTTTGTTCTTCCATTCGCATCAATCTAAACAACAAAAATACACTTAATTGTCGGGCAACGGGTATTTTTTATAAAACCGAATCTTCATTCTATCTGTCTTTTTTGAATACTTTTGAAATCTAATTCCAAAAACAATTAACCGATAGGTGTTCAGAAAATGTGTGTTGACATGAATAAACTTTTTATCAAAGCATTGCTATTGCTTGCAATTTGGGGAATCCTAACCCCCAATACCCACGCCCAAAAACAAACTCCGCTCGACATCGCCCTGCGCTATCTGGAGCAAAACTTTGAAAAATGGCAATTGGATAAGTCCGACATCGCTGATATGGCGGTCAATAATGAATATCAGACCAAGCATAATGGCGTTACGCATCTTTATTTGATGCAGCGCCACCAGAACATCCGCGTGTACAATGCTATTGCTGGCGTTCACATCACTTCGGATGGCAAAGTGGCATTTGCGACTAATCGCTTTACCCCGAATTTACAAAGCAAAATAAATGCAGTTGTGCCTCTGCTAACTTCGGAACAAGCCATCCTAAAAGCCGCAACAGCGCTGCGATTGCCAGGAAAAGCCGCGCCAGTTTATCTATCTAAAACAGAAAAAGGAGAATTGATTTTTGAAGATAAAATGATTTCGCGCGCGCCCATCAAAGTGCAATTAATGTACCAACCAATGCCAGATGGCTCGGTTCGGTTGGCTTGGGATTTAAATATTGAAGAATTGGAGACTTCTGACCATTGGAGTGTGCGGATTGATGCATTGAATGGGGATTTGCTGAGCAAAGATAATTGGACGGTGTATTGTCATTTTGATGATACAGCGCATCAGCATAGCGATGATTGCAATGAAGAGAATTTTGTTGCCGTGAAGCAGGCTGTTCAACAGCAAAATTTATTCCCAAACGATGGTGCAAGCTATAATGTATATGCCTTTCCAACGGAAAGTCCGCTACATGGAGATCGCCAAATCCTTGTGAATCCCGCCGATCCAATCGCTTCTCCATTCGGCTGGCACGATACCAATGGACAAATCGGGCCGGAATATACGATCACGAGAGGTAACAACACCCATACTTTTGCTGACAAGCAAGGGAATAATATCTCTGCTGACGACGAACCGAATGGCGGCGCGACTTTGATCTTTGATTTCCCTTTCAATCAAACATCAGAACCATCAGGATATACCGATGCTGCTACGACTCAGTTGTTTTATTTGAATAATTTTATGCATGATTTTAGCTATCACTATGGTTTTGATGAGCCGGCCGGCAACTTTCAACAAAATAATTACGGAAACGGTGGTAGTCCCTCGGATTATGTAATCGCACAATCACAAGATGCAAGCGGCAACAATAACGCTAATTTTTCGGCGCCTCCAGATGGCGCTAATGGTAGGATGCAAATGTTCCTTTGGAACAGAGGCGGCAGCCAACTTTTGACCATAACTGCCCCAGAATCAATCGCGGGAGGCTATGAAACAGGCACCGCAAGTTTTGGCCCGGCTATCGGCAACACGCCAATCACCGGGCAAGTCGTAGCCGCTTTTGACAATAGCAGTGCACCCAATCAAGCTTGTGGGGAGATCGTTAATGCCAGTCAAATAGCTGGAAAAATTGCTTTGATCGATCGCGGCAATTGCTTTTTTGAAGAAAAAGTGAACAACGCGCAACGCGCGGGCGCAATTGCGGTGATTATTTGCAATTTTGACAATAATATACTTCCGATGGGCAATGTCGGAACTGTAACCGATCCAACCATTCCCTCGGTAATGTTGAGTTCGTCAGATTGTCAATTGATTCGTTTAAACTTAGATAAAGGTGTAACCATCACATTGCGAACAGCCAGCGCAACAGGTCCTGTTCGGGTGGATGGTTCTTTTGACAATGGTATCGTGGCACACGAATATGGACATGGTATCTCTACACGCCTCACAGGTGGACCGGCAATATCCAGTTGTTTGGTGAACGACGAAGAAATGGGCGAAGGATGGAGCGATTTTTTTACGTTGGTGACAACCGCAAAACCTGAAGACGCCCAGAAAGCAAAGGCTATCGGTGCTTATGCCTGGAATAGAGATATTAATGGCAAAGGCTTCCGGCGACTACCTTATTCTACGGATATGAATATCAATAACCAGACTTATGACGATATTATCGGCGCGGCCGTGCCGCATGGTGTCGGCGAGGTTTGGGCAGGCGTACTCTGGGATTTGTATTGGAAAATGGTAGAGGTGTATGGCTGGGATGATGATATATATAATGGTACAGGAGGTAATAATAAAGCAATCCAATTGGTCATGGATGGCATGAAGCTGCAAAGCTGCAATCCTGGCTATTTGGATGGTCGGGATGCAATTTTGGCGGCTGATTTTATTAATAATAATGGCGATAATGAATGCTTGATCTGGGAAGTATTTGCGCGCCGAGGACTTGGCTATGATGCATTACAGGGGTCTCCCTTAAATGCTTATGACGGTCGTGCTGGATTTGCCACTTTACCAGAATGTGTCAAAACGCTTAAAATTGTAAAAGCTGCAACACCATTGATCGAAGCAGGCGATGAAATCACTTATACCTTGACGGTGACCAATCACAAGGAAGAAGCTACAAGTGGCGTCGTTTTGACTGACGAATTGCCCGAAGGCACAGCTTACATTGCAGGCTCGGCAACAGGCGGCGCTCAGGTTAGCGTTGAAAATGGAATGATTCGATTTGAAGTCGGGAACTTGCCATCAGGTCAAGAACGCGTTTTTAGCTATAAAGTGAGTACGCCCCTGACGAATCGATCCCTTAGACTCTATTTCGATGATATGGAAAGCGGTTTCACCAATTGGCTCAATGATGTTTTTGAAGGTGCAGACGTATGGGATGTTGTTGATACTTTGGCTTTTAGTGGTAGCAAATCTTTGTTTGTGCCCAACACCAGGCGCGTAAACGACCAGATTGCGGCTATGCTGAATCCTTATTTAGTGACTGGTGATCAACCTGTTTTGCATTTTGTTCATAATTATAATACCGATCCTGGATTGGACGGTGGCATTGTTCAAATTTCGACAGATAATGGCAATTCCTGGGAAACACTTGATAATGAATTTATTAGGAATTATTATTTTGGTCGAATCGCTTACACGACTTTTGCTACCCCCAATCTAAATGCTTACACGGGCAATAGCAGCGGTTTTATTGATTCTTATATTGATTTAAGCGATTATATTGGTGAGGAAATTCTCATCCGTTTCCGTTTTGGCTCGTTAGAAGAAGATGGAAATGATGTAGAAACAGCTACTGGCTGGGCGGTGGACGATTTTGAGTTCATGGATATGTACAATTACCAATCGGAGGCTTGTGTTACTTCACAACAAGGCGATATGGCTTGTGCCCTTGCGCCAGAAGGTGGCACGATTGTAAAATCAGGTGTATTTACCAGCACCGAAGATATTGAAAAACAAGCAATTAGCGTTCATTTGTACCCAAATCCGGCGAGCGATATTGTCAATTTGGCGATTTCTTCACTCGAACCAAGCGAGGCAAACATCCGTATTTTTAGTGCAGATGGAAAATTATTGCAACAACAAAAAGTCGACTTACGCATTGATAATCAATTAATTCCGATCAATATTAGCAATCTCTCTGATGGATTTTATTTCGTAGAAGTAAAATCCGGGCAATCGGTTCTTACGAAGAAAATGATTGTTCGATGAACTGGCTACTGGTTTCTGGTTTCCAACAACAAGTGACCAGAAACCAGCATCTATAAGGCTTCCAACTGCTTGAGCAACCAATCACGCTCGGCTACGCGATCGGCGCTGGAGATTTGTTGGCGAAGTTTATCCTTTTGCGCACTATTATAAGGACTTACGCGTAACAGTTTTGCGGAGTAGCGAATAAAATTCTGATAATTGGAGCGCCCATAACCCATGATTTTCTTGCGTTGCAGGTAGGCGCGCATACTCACGAGCAAGGATTCCATCGCATCGATTTCTTCCAATTCGTAATACATTTTAAAGAGCATCACTTTGGCATTCAGGTTGATAAGAATATCGTCGAAGTCGGTTTGCGCCAATAGGCGCATGGCTGCATCGTAATCTTTTTGCTCATAGCGTAGGCGTGCGAGATTGAATTGGAAAAAATTTTCCCGATGCTGTGCCTCCAAATAGTCTTTAAAATTATGAATAAAATGGTCTAACCACTTGAATTCCTTGAGTTTGAGCGAGATAGCCGACACATTGGTAAAAGTATAAGGATCAATCGTATCGTTTTGGATCAGAATTTTTTCCTCCAAACCGCGCCGATACAATTCAAATGCCTCCCGGAAATATTTTTCCTCGCCCAAATTCAGCCGTCCGATACAATAGTTAATCGCCGCCACATAAATGACTTGTGTTTCCGAATTAGGAAACAAATGCCCGTTTTGCTCGATTTGTTTTTTCAATTCCTCAAAATACATGGGGTTATCGCGTTCAGAAAGCATTCGATAACTATAATAATAAATGGCGATGCTTGGCACTTGCATCAAATCGCTGTTGTGTACATATTCAATTAATTCTTTAAGGAAACGCATTTGATAATCAGCTCGATACACTGCCTGGTGCGCTAGCATCAAGCAGCTTTGGCGCAGTTTTTCAGCGATAAAAGTCATATCCAAAGCATCCGACACCTCCTGTAGGTTCATTCTCTTAGTAGTATGCTCTTTCCCTTCATGAAACATATATTTCTCTTGCTGCAAAAGGTATTCATTGCGCAGATAAGCTTCATTGCGATACGCTGACTTTTCTTGCAATTCTTCTGATAAGCGCACCGTTTTCAAAAAAACCTTATTTAATTTACGTTTGCGGTACACGCCTGCCAAGGTAATCCGCATTTGCACCGGATCCTCTTGATATTCTTGCCAAAGCAAGAAGTCTTCGGTTGCTTTGAGCAAAAAGTGCATGGTTTGTCGTAGCTTGGCATCATCAAAAGGCTCATTTGGAAAGATTTTGCTAAAAATTTTCTCTTTTTTGAGGTATCTTTCGTTATCAAGATAGTCGCCCCAAGTCAAATATTCAAACAATTGAATTACATCCTCACGCTGATTATGCGCAGGTGAATCCAGCCATTTTCGGAGTTCTCGCAGCTCTTTTTTGGAAAAACTTTTCAGGATCAAAATTAATTGGCTGTTCTGCATCAAACTTTTTTTATTTCTTTTCAACAAACACCCATTTTGGGTTTATTTTACAAGTAATTAAGAATCAATTATTTAATTATAAATAATCATTATGAACATCATCAAAAATACAGTTTTTTCCATCAACAAATGCGTTTTTTTGTCTTTGTTTTTAAAGATAAAACGTAACATTTTTGTATTGTCAAAAGAAAAAAACAACAAACGACCTAAAGAAACACCAATGATGACCAAAAGAGCTGATCGTCCAGTGTTGATTAAAGTCGCCGCTCTTTCAGTGATAATGTTCATGTTGGCGGTTGTTGGAGAAGTGAAAGGTCAAGGTTGGGAAGTTTCTTTCGGCGGTACAAAAGAAGATCAGGGAAAAGCCCTGCTTCAGACCAGAGACGGAGGTTTTTTGATCGCGGGGTTTAGCGAGTCATTTGGTGGCGACAACGATATTGATGTTTACCTGATTCGCACCGATGTAGAAGGCAAAATCATTTGGTCGCAAGTTTATGACGAGGGTTTTATTGAGCACGCTTATGATGTGATAGAAACCGAGGACGGAGGCTTTCTCATCGTAGGCGACATCAACACCATCGGTACACAGCCAAGTGTCTATCTGCTTAAGGTGAATGAAAATGGTAAACAGGAATGGAGTCGTCAATACGGCAATGCTGCTACCAGCCAGCGCGGAGAAGAGGTTGTAAAAGCAGTGGATGGTGGTTATGTAATTGTGGGAAGAACAAACGAAACGACAAGCGGTAAGTTCGACATTCTTCTGATTAAAGTAACAGAAAATGGCAATGAGGTCTGGAGCAAAACCTATGGTGGCGCAAAAGATGATGAAGGCAGAGCGATTGTAGCGTTTCAAGGCGGGTATGTGTTCACAGGTATTTCTGATAACAACCTACCCGGAAGTTTTGACAGAGACATCGTAGTGTACAAAGTGAATGCCCAAGGAGATGTACTCAAGTTTTTTCGGGATTCTACCATTGAAAGTGAAGAAGCTTACGATATTATTGTTACCAAGGATGGAGGAATTTTAGTAGCGGGTGAAAAGTATGATAATAGCGATTTTTACCTGTTAAAACTGAGAGACACTTTATCCACCGTTTTTGCGAAAGCGCATGACGTAAATGATTTTGGAGACAAGGCTTTTGCAGTTGTCGAATTGAATGATGGAAGTTTTGTAGTCACTGGTATTACAGAAGTGGACGATCAAAACCTGGGCGTGCTACTTGCCAAGTGTACGCCGAATGGAGAGGTCATGTGGACGAGAGGTTTGGGAGAGCGAAAGCGCACGGATTACGGCGAAGCAGTAGTAGCCACGAATGACGGAGGTTTTGCAGTCGTTGGTTATACAGCGCTTGGTGACTTAGCTTTTATCAATGATGTTCTGCTGATTAAAACAGACCCGCAAGGGAACACAATAACCAACTTCATAGCTGGTCAAGTTTACTACGACAAAGATGGCGCGTGTGACTTTGATCCGGCAGACGAGCCGCTAAAAGAGTGGCTAATAAGAGTTGACAAGACAACAGGGGAAAACAAAACCTATTTTGGAACAACCGATGAAAACGGGAGATACAAAATCCTCGTGGATACTGGAAGATACAATGTAAAAGTATTGCCGGTAAACGACTACTGGGAAAGTTGCATCTCCGGTGGATACAACATCAACCTAACCAACTTCTATGACACAACCAGCCTGAATTTTCCAGCTTTTGTGGCTCAGGCTTGCCCATACCTTGAGGTTGATGTATCCACACCTTTTCTGGCTGTTTGCGCTGATGTAGAATACACGGTCGCCTATTGCAACGTAGGTACTGCGAAGGCATCTGATGCGTATGTGGAAGTGACGCTGGATGATAAACTGACGTACATTTCGTCAACCGGTATCACTCCCACGAGTCAGAATGGAAATGTTTACAGGTACAATTTGGGTGACTTAGAAATTTCCGAATGCGGAAGTTTCACCATCCAAACAAAAATGGGATGCGAAGGCATCGCCATCGGACAAGCGGCACTGGTAAGCGCGCACATTTATCCCGATACGGTTTGCTTAGAACCAGGTCCTGAATGGGACGGATCGAGCATCATCGTGAGTGGAAGATGCGAGCAGGATACGGTAAGTTTCAGAATCAGTAATATCGGTCGAAATGACATGACTCGTCCTTCTCGATATTACATCGTACAGGATGTGGTGATTCTAAGAAATGCCGTTCCATTCCAGCTTCAATCGCAAGAAGATGAATCCATTTCCTTGCCAAGTAATGGAGCTACTTATCGACTTATCGCCGAGCAAGCAGTAGATCATCCGGGCAGAAGCTACCCAACAGTAGCGGTGGAAGGATGCGCAGAAAATGGACAATCCATATCAACAGGATATGTATTACAGTTTCCTGAAGACGATCGGGACAACTTTGTTGACATAGACGTACAAGAGGTAGTCGGTTTGACACAAAAAGTAGAAATGAGAGGCTATCCCAAGGGCTATCAAGATTCATTGATAGCAGCCAATACCGAGATCACATACAAAATTTTCTTTAAGAATACAGAAACCGATACCGTGTCAAGAGTGGTCATTCGGGACACCTTACCCGAAAGCTTGGACATCGCAACTTTTGTGAAAGGGTCAAGTAGCCATCCGTACAGCTACGAAATATATGGGGATGGTGTTCTGAAAATCACGCTTGAAGATGTACAATTGTTACCAAACGGCAGCGTAGATGAAACTTCAAACTGGGGATTTGTCAATTTCCGAATCGCCCAAAAACCGAATAACCCAACAAAAACTACAATAACCAACGACGCTGCCGTTTATTTTGACTACGATGCACCAGTAATGACCAACGAGGTCACCCATGTGGTAGCACAATTTCCAGATTTTCTGGTATCCGTGACGCCAGGCCCCGTTTTCATGCCGGATGTAAGAATAAAGGTTTATCCGAATCCGTTTGTAGAGTTTGCAACCTTTGAGATCGAAGGACGGGATTTTGGAAAGGTAAATTTCAGCCTGTTTGATGTAATGGGCCGCAGCGTTGAAAGCAAGAATTTTGTCGGTAATCAATTTAAATATTATCGGAACCAAAATATCCCAGCCGGGGCTTATACTTTCCGGTTGGAATCTGAAGGGCAGCTGATTAGCAGCGGAAAATTAATTATGGTACGATAATCATAATCCCACAAACCGGCAGTTCCCCGCCGGAAGTGAGCGGGGAACACTTTTTAAAATGACAGTTGAACAAACTAAAAATAAAAAAGATTCGTTTTTAAGAATTAGGTCGTCTTATTATTTTCATGAGATTATGATTTGTTATTAGCGAGAGGCCGCATCGAAAACCGATGCGGCTTTTTTTTATGTACCTCTTTGCTTCCCTTTTTTAATCAATTACCTCATTGGTTTACCTACTTTAAAAGTACGCCTGCCTTTGCGGATTGGTCTATTTCTATCAATAGTCCAATTCAAGAATTCAATTAAAATACATCAAAAAAATGCCGAACTAAAAAAGATAAGCGCTATATTTACGCTTATGAAATAAGTGTGTTTTTAACACTTATTATCCTATTCAAAGAGTATTTTATTAAGTTTCATACATTACTTTGGTTGGGCAAGGTTTCCTAATATTCGAAGCCTTGCCTTTTGCTTTTTTGATCAATTACTGCACAGTAATTTCTACGGCATCCTCTTTTAATCCGCCCGCACGCACTTTTATATTTACTTTTCCAGCTTTTTGCCCTGATTTTATTATAATCATCGCTTTTCCATAAAATAAATTCACAGTATTCGCCTGAAAAGGTTCAAAAGCTTGCGGATTCCCATTTCCAACACCTGCAATACTTCCAGCCCCCTCCAATGTAATATTAATTTTATCATTCGCCAGTGGTGCAGGATTTCCTTGATTATCAAATGCTTCTACCAAAACATAAGACAAATCCATGCCCCCTGCTTTTATCGTTTTGCGATCTGCGGTAAGCTTAATTTGCGCAGGTTTTCCGGCGGTTTTCATCACTTTTTCTCCGAGCTTTTTACCTTCTTTATAAGTAATAACTTTTAGTTCGTCGGGTTCATAAATAATATCATTCCACATCAATCGAAATCGGAATACCGAACTGTCTGCTTTGGGCTGCTTGCATTGCATTCCCTGCGATTTTCCATTTACAAAAAGCTCCGCGCAATCCCCGTTTGTATAGACAAAAACAGGAATTTTTTCACCAATTTTATCTTCCCAATTCCAATGTGGTAAGATATGAATCGTCGTATCTTCTGATTTCCAATAACTTTTATATAAATAAAATCGATCTTTTGGAATGCCCACCAAATCAACAATGCCAAAATAAGAACTGAAAGAAGCATCCCGATCGGTCATACCCATGCGCTTGATTGAATAATTATCATAAGGCGTCGGCTCGCCCAAATAATCAAAGCCCGTCCAGACAAATTCGCCTGCTACATAAGGCTCGTCTTGCTGCCACATAAAATCATCATCGGGTACTTCCGCCCACCACGGCGCATTCAAATCATAAGAACTAACTTGTAATGATTTTGTAAAATCGGTCTTTTGCTTTGGTAATGGAAATTCATAAAAACCGCGCGTACTCACGGTCGAAGCAGATTCACTAATAATAACGGCTTTATTGGGCTCCATTTGTCGCGCCAAACAATAGCGCCGTGTGTAATTATAACTATGCACATCATAATAATCGAAATGCCGACGCTCTGCGCTTTGCCAGTTATCATTTACTAAAGTAGTTGGACGCGTAGGATCGTATTTATTTACATAGTTTAACATCGTATGTAATCGCTGGAAGCCATTATTAATATTCCATTGCACATCGCCGATTTCATTACCTACACTCCATAAAAATATGGAAGGATGATTCCGATCTCTTATTACAAAATTCCTCACATTTCGATGCGCAAATTCTTCAAAATCAGTCGATTCAAGAATATCAGCTTTTGCATCATATTTATCAAAAATCTCATCTAATACTAATAACCCCATTTTATCACATAATTCTAATAACTCCGGCGCGGCTACATTATGGCTGTTGCGAATGGCATTCACGCCCATTTCTTTCATAATTTCCAGTTGCCGCTCCATCGCGCGAGGATAAAACGCTGCGCCCAGAGGACCTTGGTCGTGGTGCATATTCACGCCCTTGAGTTGTACTCGCCGATCATTTAAATAAAATCCATGATCCGCATCAAATCGAATCGTGCGCACGCCAAAAGAAGTTGTATAATGATCCACTACCCTTCCGCCAATGCTTACAGTCGTTTTAATTTCATATAATGACGGATCATTAATATCCCAGCGACGAGGATTTAATAATGTAATGGTTGTTTCTAAATCATTACTTTTTCCAGCAATAATATTTTTAGCAATTTCTCCATTTGCAATAATTGTACTTTCCGGGCTAATAATTTGATGCAAAACTTTAATCGTATCCGTGTTTTTTGAAAAATTATTAATAGTCGTTCTAATTCTTACATCTGCATAATGCGGCTTTACAATCGGCGTAGTGACATATGTCCCCCACACATCCACATGAACAGGATTGACCACTACCATTTGTACCTTTCGGTAAATGCCAGCGCCAGGATACCAGCGGCTATCGTGCTGCCGCGTATCGGCGTGAACCGCCAACACATTTTTTTCACCAGGATTAATAAAATCTGTAATATTTACATAAAAAGAATTATATCCATAATCCCATTCGCCTGCCAGTTTTCCATTTACATAAATTTTCGGAAAGGCCATTACACCATCAAAAATCAAATAAATCTGCTTTCCCGACAAGGATGAAGGGACGTCCAAGGCACGCCGATACCAGCCTTCGCCTTTCCAGGGCAGCTTACCGGTATTGCCGTCACCATCCAGAATAAAAGGTCCTGCAATCGCCCAATCGTGTGGCACGGTTACCGATTGCCAATTATTATCATTTAAATCAAGCGCTGCGCCATTTTCCTGTGCGCCTTTATAGAATTTCCAGCCATCATAAAGGTTGGTAACCGTTCTTTCCTGAGCATTTGCAATGATTGCAATCGAGGTATAAAAAAATAGGCTTAAAATATAATATGATTTCATTTTTGAATATTATTTACCGCTGTAATACTTCATTCCTTCTGTCACTTTGTAATTATGATTAAATAAAGTTGCGTTATCCCAATGAGAGCCTTGTCCCCATTGCGTCCGGCAAGAAGTAGAAACCCAGGCGGGTTCCCAATAAATCAAGCCTTCGCCACCACCAGCAGCGATACTTTTTTCCAAAGCTTTGAGAAAATCATATTGCCCTTTTTCAGAAGCAGGAAACCCTTCAATTAAAGCATCAT
>JANRME010000318.1:0-7514 GCA_033761835.1 Saprospiraceae bacterium | reverse complement strand
ACCAAAGCGGATAATATGATAATCCAATCCAATCATAATCACTGATGCCATTTTTACTCGATTGCTCGAACCACCACAAAGCATTTTCAGGCTGCGCGATATGTAACATTACTTCCATTTTCTTGCCGAATGCCGAAGAAGCGTCCCGCACTGCTTTGATTCCTCGATTTATTAATGCGCTATTACGCGTCCAATCAATATTATTATAATTTTTTGTCGGATCTTGTAATATTTCGGCGTTTATTTCATTGCCAACCTGAACAAATTCGGGTAGTAAATTAGCTGTATTTAAATCATTTAAAATTTTAAAAGTATAATTATATAATGAATCGCCCAAAGCCTGCGTGTTATTTACTACCGACAACCATGCTGCCGGAACTTTTTGTTTGCTTGGGTCTGTCCAATCGTCGGAATAATGAAAATCAAGCAACACCTGCATTTTTTGGGCTTTTGCTCTGGAAATCGTCTTTTTCACATCCTCAAAATCGGAATAATTTGTCCAATCAGGATTATGCCATAAGCGCACCCGCACAAGGTCTGCGCCCGCTTTACTAAAAATAGCATAAGGATCTTCGGGATTTCCAGTTTCATTATAATAAATCGCGCCACAATCCAGCATTTCATTTACATAAGATAAATCCGCGCCGCGAATAAATGCTGTTTCTTCTTCATGGGGCATTTCGATGTCCTTCGGGTCATCTCCAGTCAATTCGCAAGCGTTTAAAATCAGGGCGGACAGATATAATAAAACTAAGCTCACTTTATGCATTTTAAATGAATTAATAATGAAATTGCTAAATAAATTTAGGAGATAACCTGCGCGCTACCTCCTAAATCATTCAAAAGCTTAAAGCAATCTTGAATTGCAGGCAATTATTTTAAAATAATCGTTTTGTCTTTGGCATTTACCGTGATGGTGAATGTACCCGGCGTGCCAATAAATCTGAAATTACTATCACCGTCTTTCGCATTTTCAAATCGGTTGTCAATGGTATAGCCTTCGCCTTCATAATAAGGGTAATTCAAGCCAGAACCCCAGTCGTCTTTCTTTGTAAAGAAACGGAAGGTTTCCTTGCTGAAGGCGAGCGTCGCTTCCCACACATCAGGACTCACTTCCGCTGCTTCTGTCGGAGCCCCCCAACTCCAGCCACCAGGCGTAGCCGCACCGACTAACCACAACGAACCAGATGGTGTCAGCGTAATCGTCTTTTTCTTGCTATCTACAACCAGCAGATAAACACCAGGCGTACCTGTAAAACGGAAGTTTTTGTCGCCGTCATTTGCATTTATTAAAAGCGGATCAATTGTATAACCTTCTGATTCATAATATGGATAATTCAATCCTGAAGCCCAGTCGCCTTCTTTTGTGAAGAATCGGAACGTTTCATTGGTAAGACGTAGTTTAGCCTGGAAAACATCGCTACTGCAATTAAATACAATCGGCGTACTCCAACCCCACCCGGCATCTACCGCGGCTGCACCGACTACATATATTGGATCACAAGCACCCGTAGCTACTTTTTCAATCCATTTGATATTCAGGGCCTGCGGGCTGGAAATCATTTCCGTGTTATTGCCTGTGCCAGCGCCCACGTAAGCTCTCAAGCGGAAGTAAACCGTGCCGGTGTTATTGGGATTGCCATTCGCATCTGTTGTGCTTGGGTCATCGTCCAAGCCGAGGTCTTCTGCGTAATCTAACAATTGATCAACAGAGATGGCGATATTGGTCTGATTCGTAGAACCAACGATGTCAAAAGCGCTAAAATTCTGATTTAAAGAAGCGTGCAAAGCGTAAGTAATATTGGCTTGTGCGCCAAAATCAGCTGCTTTCCAAACAAAGCGCTCTGCGATATTACCTGCCGTCTCCTTTGATAAAAGGTATTCATTAGCAAAGGCATTGGAAAAAGCAATACCCTCCGCATTTGGGGCGGCGATGAATGTCAGTTCATTATCTTCTTCACACGCTTGGAAAAAGAAGATCGAACAAAATGCAATGCATATAAATAATATCTTTTTCATCTTATTAATAGATTTAGTTAGTGTTTAGGAACTTTGATGAATTAATACCCCGGATTTTGTGTAAGATTCGGATTTGCTGCAAGGCTTTCACTTGGCAAAGGATATACTTTTCTGTAATCAGGAATTGCAATACCATTGGCAGCATTGCCTTTCCAGGACCAATTGTATTTATTGCCAGTAAACATGTCGAAACGGATCAAATCCTGTCTGCGATGCGATTCCCAATGTAATTCCACGAGTCTTTCATCTATTAACAAGTCAAGCGTAAGTTCCGCATCTGAGATCAAATTTGGATTCTTCGCCCGCGTCCGAAGTGCATTAAAATACTCCAACGCCTTGCCTCTCGCGCCACCACCGCCTTTCAAGGTCGCCTCTACATACATCAAGTACACATCCGCCAAGCGGAACATCGGAAAATCGGTATCCACAATTTCCAAAGCTTTACCGCGTGCACCGGTAGAAGTCAAATTCGACCATTTTCCGATGATATAACCGGTGCTTCGGTCGGCAATGCTGCTAATATCAATGGTTCTGTCAGCTGTAATAAGCGTATTGCGATCATCCCGATCATATTCGCCATTCAGGAATATTTCTGAAAACTGCTTCGGAACACGTAAAGCACCGCCCCAACCACCTGCATTCACACCAAAGCTTGCGCCATTCGATTCTTTTGATCCTACTTGGCTGTTAATCATCAAAGTGGTAGGGCCATAGTTTTGCGTAACCACGCCATCCGATAGAACAGGGAAAATAATTTCAATAGTAGCGTCATTATTATTGTTGTCGGCTTTGAAAAGGTTCAGGTAATTTGGTGCTAATTGATACCCGGCGCTGATAATTTTATCGCAATAAGCAATACAATCCGCGTAGCGATTTTCATTCACAAATACTTGCGCATTCAGGTAAAGCTTGGCTAAGAGCATCCAGGCTGCGCCCCGATCCGCTCTGGCGTACTCATTTTGTCTGGGTGCCTTCAGGTCATCTTCGATGTCCAACAATTCGGATTCGATGTATTTAAACAATTGTGGTCGTTCGGCTTGTGGCGCTTGATAAGCCCCAACAGGATTTTCGTCGGTCACAAAAGCGCATTTGCCAAACAAATCCATCATATGGTAATAAGCCAATGCTCGCAAGAAGCGCGCTTCTGCGCGGTATGTAGCAATTTCTGCTCTCAATTCTGTGCTGACGCCTCTTTTACTCAACAATTCGTCTGTTGTTTGCCTTAAAAATTCATTAGCAAAAGCCACTTGCGCCATGCCTCTGCCATACATTCCACGCAACAACACATTATTCGCTACCCAGGTAGAACGTTGGATTTCCGCCACTCCAGGGTCATTTTCCCACGACCATTTCGCTTCATCCGCGGCTAATACTTGCAGATTCCACAAGCCCCTTCCATACTGGCTTGTACCTGCGTCAATCCCAGCAATATTCGACGATCCGGGTCCTGAAACGCCTGTCAAAGTCAGGTTAGAATACACACCAGCTAAGCCCTGCCGGTAAGACTCCGGGCTGGAATAAAAATCTTCCGATAGAAAGGCATTAGGGTCACCCGGCGTCACATCAAGTTCCTTCGTACAACTCGATACAAAAAGGATGAGCAGAATAGCTAAGAATTTTATATTATTGAGTTTCATATCTATAATGTTTTTCCATATTTAAAAATTGATATTACCGCCCAGCAAGAAAGTTCTTGCGCGAGGGTAAATCGTATTGTCAATGCCACTAAATATTTCAGGATCAAGCCCGCTATAATTGGTAATCGTAAATACGTTTTGCACGCCTCCACTGATGCGGAAATCAGCACCAGTTTTGAAAGCATCTTTGAAAGTATAGCCCAGCGTGATATTATCCATTTTCAAAAAAGAGCCATTTTCCATAAAATAATCTGACAAAATGACCGTAGGTGTGGTATTGAAATTGGATTCGCGCACCGAGCGTGGCAGATTGGACAAGACCTGAATATTTTGAATCAAGTCGTACTGCGCCCTCGCCGAGTTGACGTTGTTGTAAATATAATTACCAATACTTGCTCTCATATTGAAAGACAAGTCAAAATTTTTGTAAGACATCTGAGACAAAAAGCCCATCGTCAATTCTGGTTGGTTATTGCGATAGAGGTAACGGTCATTATCGTTGATAATATTATCACCATTCAAATCAACATAAGCGCCTTCAATCGGTTCATTATCTTCATTATATACTTGCTTATAAACAAAGAATTTAAATGGTGCGTAACCAACCCGATGTAATTGAATTGTACCACCTACACCACCTGCGATGCCGCCTACGCGCACATCTTGATTAAGTGCCAGCTCTTTGATTTCGGTTTTAATGACCGTTGCATTGAAGCCTACGTTCCAGTTGAAAACGCTTTGGCGAGGATTGAAAACATCCAAATCAATCGAGAATTCTACCCCTTGCGAAGTGAAATTTCCAATATTTTGAAAACCGGAATTACTAAAGTTAGAACCATCGGAAATAGCAGCAAATGCTAACAAATCCTTGGATTCTTTGTAAAAATATTCCACTGTTCCACTGATTCGGTCGCGGAACAATCCAAAGTCAACACCAATATTAGATGTAGTAGTTTCCTCCCATTTCAATTCTTCATTTCTAAACTGTGGCACGGCGATTGGAATGATTTCATTACCAAAAGTGTATTGCGAACTCGGAAGCCCGCGTGCATATCTTTCTAGGTAAAGGTCGGCAGCACCTTGTCCAATGTCTTGCTGACCCGTAATACCCCATCCTAACCTCAATTTTAGATTGGTGATAAGCTCTGAGCTTGGGAAAAAGTCTTCGCGCATTCTCCAAGCAAAAGCAAGTGCAGGGAAATTGCCCCAACGATTGTCTTCACTGAATCTTGACGTTGCGTCGCGTCTGAAAGATGCTGTGAAAAGATATTTGTCGTAAAGCGAAACATTAGCCCGGCCGAAAAGCCCAATAAGTACCAAGTCGGTTGCCGCTGAATTCACAGGCTCAGAGTCTGGCAAATCATTCTTTAGTTCACCTGAGAAATAACCCTCACTTTCAAATCTTTGGAAAGAGTAACCCGCCGTAGCTTCTACGTCGATATTTTTATTAAAATTTTTGTCATAAGCAAAATAGCTATCGAACAACACGTTCCGTTGGTCATTGGTATATTCGCTTCTAGAACCCAAGAATTCACCATTGGGCTGTGTCGTTCTGCTTTCTTTTACTACACTGGTAAATCCCTCTGCGGAGGCATCATCCAAGCCCAAATTGACCACCGCCCTCAAAGAAGGGAAAAATGGCAAGCGATAGTCCAAATTGATATTGCCATAAATTCTGGTTACTTCACTTTTGTCGGTTCTTTGCAAAAGCGCTGCAACAGGGTTGCCAGGAGAATTAGGTGTCAAATCGGCACTATTCAGCACGCCGTCGCCATTATCTTTATAATATTCAAAAAATCCTCCGAATGGAGAATTTGGATCGTACACAGGTTGTGTAGGGTCAAACGTAATCGCGTTGCCTTCCTGACCAGAAGCGAAGCGGTTTTTCTCTTGCGCGAGATTCGCATTAATCGTAACTTTCAGATCATTATTCAGCAGGCTGGGATTCAATGTAAGTGCAGCAGAGTTTCGCTGGAACTTAGAGGTAAGGCGAATTCCCGGTTGAGTGGTGAGACCCAATGACAACCTAGCCGGCAATTTTTTAAACAAAGAGCCTTGCAGCGACAGGTTTTGATTGTTAAAAACCACATCTTCGTAGATTTCATCCTGCCAATTGGTATTTGCAGTACCCAATAATGGCACAAGATCGGGTCTTTTTTCTGCGACCAAAGCCCTGAATTCATCTGCGGAGAAGATATCCAAAGTATTAGGCAAAGTACTCAAACCCACTTGTGTATTGAATTCTACTTTTAAATCATTACCTCCACTTTTTGTGGTAATGATAATCACACCATTGGAAGCCCTGGAGCCATAAATCGCTGTAGCAGAAGCATCTTTCAAAATAGTAAAAGATTTAATATCATTTGGATTAATGCTACTTAAAATAGACTGCGCGCCGCCAATGGTATTATTGGTGATCGGAAGGCCATTAATAACAATAAGCGGATCGTTAGAAGCGCCCAAGGATGAGCCCCCGCGAATCCTGATCGTAGAACCTGAACCCGGCGCACCGCCTGTGTTAACGGTGACGCCTGCCACTCGGCCGTTTAGCAAGTTTTCCGGTGTTACAATATTTCCTCGATTAAAATTTCTTTCCGTAACCGAAGCCACAGAACCCGTAGCATCTTTCACCGTAGTCGTTCCGTAAGCAATCACCACCACTTCATCCAACAATTGACTCGATTCTCTCATTTGTACATCCATTGTAGTAGCATTCACTACCAATTCCAGTAGTTCATAGCCCGTATATGAGAAGACCAGCGTATCGCCAAAAGATGCGCTAAGCTGGTAGCGCCCATCCAAATCGGTACTGGTTCCGGTCAAAGTGCCTTTGACTACTATGTTTGCGCCGATGATGGGTTCTAATGACTGGGCGTCTATAACTGTGCCGCTCACCGTCTGCGAAAAGATGAAAGCAGGTATCACAGCCAGATACATTACCAAGATAGTTTTAAGCATAGATCATTGATTTTGCTTTATTGATTTAATAAGCGTATTTTTGACGCTTATTTTATTAAGCGTAAAATTGACGTTTTTCTGCTTAATTACCAAGCAATGATTGATTTTTTTATCCTACACGAAAGAAAACACAGATAAATGTATCTACCTCAAAATAAAATAAATCGAACCATTGCCTTTTGACAATGAAATACGGAATATCGTAATTTTATAACGAAATCATCCCCGCATATCGCTGCCAAAAAGCATCCGCATATTGAAAAGAAAAATTGGAATAGAAAAAGACAAATGTCATGCAATTCATTTAAAAAACTCATCGCACATTTTTCTATTTAAGCATCAAACTCGCCAACGCAATGCCATGCTTTTCTATCAACTTTTGTTGTGGAATGCTCGGCCCGATTGACAGTTGAACCCCTCTACTTTGGTTAGGTCGAACGAATTTGCATTCTTGTAATAAAACAGGCTTTTCATTTAGTGATCTGGTTTTTAATATAAGTTTATTTTTATTTATGAGTTATTTTTTATAATGTCCTATCTTCTTATTTAAATAATTTTAAATCGTATAATCATAAACTGCTGGAGCATTCAGATTTTCAGGATCATCCCGAAAGAGTTCCTCTACATTTACTTAAAATTCGGATTCATTCAAATCATCTAATGGAATTAATATTACGTTTGCTTAATTTTTTGAGTAAATAATCAAAAGCATTCAGATGCTCGTTAAAAATCAAATTGCCCAAAGTATCAATGATTTCGGTGTCCCAGATGTGTACATGGTACAAATCGAACCCCAATCGGGCAAAATGATACACATCCTGGTCAATGGCTTCTAAAGGATTGATTTTCAAATCTATAACTGAACGATAGGCATGGGCAAATGGCGTTGTGCAATTGACG
>JANRME010000317.1:0-4397 GCA_033761835.1 Saprospiraceae bacterium | reverse complement strand
TGTACACTTGGCCTTTGAAAAATCGAATATCGATTATTCTGTATAATATATATTATAGAAAAATCTGGAAATCATTACATTCTATTTAGTTTTTCGACCATTATTCATAATATCTAATTCTATTTATTTACTTCTGAGCCGGTTTACAAAGATTTAATGCCTTTTTATCGCCCAATTTTTCAGGACCAAATTTAAAGCTGGTAATTGCAATTTTATCTAGTAAAGCGCCATCTTCGCGATAAGCAATGGTCAGAGTGTGTGCCCCGGCTTTTAGTTTAGCATTTGTAAAGGCAAGCCATTGCCAGCCATTGGTATTCAAGCCATTAGCCATGGTATATTGACCATCATCCAATTTTACCCAAAAGGAATCCCCCTCGCTCGAAGCGCAGTTCACCCGTCCAAATATATGAAAAGTGGTATCCTTTTTTACTGTAAATGAGATGGTTATGGTACCGCCAGTACCAGTTGGCGCGGTAGCGGAACTATTCAAACCCGCTTTTACCGTTGTGTAAGCTCCATTAGATGCCGCTTTATCCTTTACAATTTGCCAATCCGTGCCATAGCTGGCGCATTCTGCTTCAAAGTAGGCGGATTCAACGCCGATTGTATCCATTGGTAATTCTGGTAAAACGGGTTTGCCCGTGCCCCACCATTGAAACCAGCGTTTGTAATCGACATTTTCAAATGGGTGCTTCTGGACATTCGTGTTTGCACTAGTATTCCCGAGCAAAAACTTATCTATAAAAGCTTCTACTTCAGGGAATTGACTAGTAGGAAGCGCGCAATGGGGGTGTTGTGCCACAATCGAAAATCCAAATCGGTCCGGTACGCCGAAGGTTTTCCAAACCTCATGAGCAGCCCTTGCAGAAACGTAGCCCGACTCATCCGCCAACCATTCATAATCAGGATTGCCCAGTATTAACAAGGCACGCGGCGCTACCATTGCCATTAACTCGTGATGATCGTGTGGTAATTTCGGCACGGCACCTGCAAATTGAAACATTTCTTCTATAAACCAGGCGTGACTGGTTCTTCCCAAGGTTTCTACGTTTCCTAAAGTTTGTGATACCCGCCAAGCTGCAGCGCCTCCACCTCCGGGCTCTTGCGCAATTGTAAGCGCGATGCGCTCATCAAACGCACCCGCAAAAAGTGCCATCTTGCCAGCAAAAGAGCAACCCGTTATTGCCAGGTGCTTCAGGTCTATTTTAAGGTCATTTTGGACTAATTCCAAGCCATCGATCAAACGGCTGACGCCCCAGGACCAGGCACTGTAAGCACCGATATACGTTAGTTCAGGGTAAAGTTTGTTAATTGGCTCATTACCACGCGTTTGTGTATGCGCCATTACTTGGGAGAAGTTAAATGCAATGGTTGCAATCTTACGATTTGCAAAAATAGCAGGTGGCAGACTACCCGTGCCTCTACCGACTCCAATCACAGCAGGAAAAGGACCTTCTCCTTGTGGAAGCGTCACGCGAGCGGTGAGCGTAAGCGTATTACCATTTTTGGTGATATGAACAGTCAGCGTAGTATCAGCAAAACTGGCGGTGATACTATCGGGACGAGTTGGCTTTTCACCAATTTCGTAATGTTGAATCTCCGCAGCAATCTCCGCGCGACGACAGCGCCAGTCGGCAAATTTTGTAGAACGCCCTTTCCCATTTGACCATTCAAAGGGGTCGGTCAAAGGTGGAATGTTTGGAAGTTTATCAAAAGTAGGTAAAATGGGCTTAGCGCAATTTGCACCCGTATTTTCAACATTATAAACAAGTGGAATGGGCTGACTATATAAATCAACGATTAAAAAGGGGCTTAATAAAAATAGAAAAAAGATGCTATGAGTGAAGCGCGTTATTTGTTGCATAGGAAAATCATTGGGAAGATAAAAAATACTCCGGGCGGATATTTTTATTGAGTATTAAAAAAATACGCCCGGAGAAGTAAGGTATGAAATTAGAACAAAGCTTGTTTCAAGTTTCTTCCAATTCCGAAGAATGAAATCAGCAATTCAAGCTTAGTATCCTGGATTTTGTGGAAATTTTGGTCCCTCTACAACCAGGTCAATTTGCGTTTGAGGTATTGGTCTCAGCATGTGGAAATCCTTAATATTTTGACCAGCCTCCGGATTCCATTCTTTCACTCTGCGCACCAGCGAACGAGTACGAACCAGATCATGCCATCTTTGCCATTCGCCATAAAACTCGCGGGTACGTTCATCCAAAATAAAATCAAGGGTGACATTAGATTCTGTTATTTCCATTGCTTTGGCAGCCGCTTCGTTTTCTGCAGGGGTATTGGTCTTTTTGAATGCAGCACGTCTTCTGATTACATTGATAAGGTCCTTAGCCTCCGTAAGTTTACCTGCTTTGAAAGCTGCCTCTGCCCCTATCATGTACACATCAGCAAATCGATATATCACAACTGGCCTGGAAGATGGATCATTGAAATTTGAACCACGGCTAGGATCCATAAATTTGCTAACCGAAGGGAAGTAAGCATTCGTCCACAATTTTGGCGGAATAATAATGCCTTTAAAAGGTCTTGTGCCAATAAATTGCGGCGCTCCTTGTACATCATAGTCCGGCATCCAAATGGCAGTATCTACGCCAATCTGCATAGTATAACTAATGCCTCGGCTATTATTTGCAGTGGTTGCGTTATTGGATATAGCAACATTAGAAATCCAGGTAGTATAAAATGTACTATAAAATCTAGAATCAACATTGCGATTTACAAATGCCTGATCTAAGAAATAGTTTTTCCCAGCATTTGATCCTGAGGGCCACACGTAGCTATTAGGTCTGATACGAATGTAAGGGCGACCATAGTATGAATCTCTAACCATACCGGAAGGTCCATTATTTACAAGATTCCCAGATGCATTCAAATAAGAGTTAATCCCACTATTGGAAGGATAATTCCAGTTCGTAAACCAGGGTGTAAGATTCTGTGCTGCTCCGCCCGAAGCACCACTACCTACGGTATAGTAGCAGAATTTTGGATCTTTACAATGGTCACTAACAAACATCGTTTCTTTACCATAATCATTGACAGGATTAAATACATCTGCATAGTATTGCCAAAGATCAAGTCCATAGGCGCCCTTATTGGCAATAATATCCGCACATATAGTATATGCTTTTTGGAAGTCATCCGCAGTATTATTGAGCCAACCTCTGGTCAAATACGCCTTAGCAAGTAAATATTGCGCTACAGGCTTAGAAGCTGCTTTATCGAGAAATGGCGCAGTGGGTGTGTTTGGTAAATCAGCAGCGGCCTCCGTAAGATCCTGAATGATCAACTCATACACCTGAGCTACCGGCTGGCGGGAGGCGGCCTGAGAAGGTACAGTAATAAACTCCTTGTTCAATGGCACATCTCCAAAGGTTTGTACAAGATAAAAATACCAAAAAGCCCTTAAAAACTTTGCTTGTGCCAAGTATTGCTTTTTTGTTGCTTCAGGTAAATCTACAGTTTGTCCAAATTCTAAAACGCCATTCAAAGTATTAATATCCCGATAGGCGATGTTCCATGCTGCGCCAAAATTGGATCCATTCAGTCCATTATAATTATGAGTTTGAATACCGCTAGCGCTCGCAGCGGCGAGGTGCTCATCTGTGCCGGCCATCATCTCATTGGTAAAGCCCTCCGTTCCCCATACTGCTCTTATATCATTATAAACGCCAACAATACCACCCAAGACACCAGCCGGGGTATTGAAGAGTGAAGGCACGATAGATGATTCAGGATTTTCCTCCAAAATATCTGTACAACCATTATTAAAAAGAACGATTGCCGATATTAATATTATTATATATTTACGAACTTTCATATTATGAAAATTTTAATTTTTAGAATGATAAATTAAGCCCAAAAGTCATGATACGGGTCGTTGGATTATTCAAATTGACACTGATTTGTCTGGCAGTTACAGTCGCACCTGTCGAACCCGTTGAATTTACTGCGCCGCCATATCCATTGCCTTCAGGGTCAACCACCAAACCGGTATCTGCTAATGGTGAATAAAGAATAAAAGGATTCGTGATATTAGCATAAATGCGCAGTGTACTAATATTGGCTTTTTTCAGTAACTCACTCGGAAGTGCATAACCTAAATTAATACTGCGTATTTTGATAAATGAACCATCGCGATAGCCGAGGGTAGATCCAAAGTTCAATCTGTCTGTACCTGCATCTGGCGCAGGGAATTCATTGGTTGGGTTTTCTTCTGTCCAGTAATTTACTTTTACCTGATTGACTCGACCTTGATTGAAGAATGGGAAACCATTTCCTCCACCATCAGCAGTCAAATAAGGAACAAGTACCATCATGCCCATACGTGCGTGTGCTACCACCGATAGATCAAAGCCTTTAAATCGGAATCTATTGGTTAGGCC
>JANRME010000316.1:0-29760 GCA_033761835.1 Saprospiraceae bacterium | reverse complement strand
GGAATTAATGCGGCAAAAAACTATCAAAACGATGGCGACTCAACGTATCGTCTTTTTTATGATACAGTTAAGGGTGGCGACTTTCGTGCGCGTGAGGCCAACGTTTATCGGTTGGCTGAAGTTTCAGCGAATATTATTGATCAGTGTGTGGCTCAAGGGGTGCCGTTTGCACGTGAATACGGAGGATTGCTCGACAACCGTTCTTTCGGTGGTGTGCAGGTGAGCCGTACATTCTATGCACGCGGTCAAACCGGGCAGCAATTATTACTTGGTGCTTATCAATCGCTTTCGCGGCAGATTTCGTTGGGTTCGGTGCAAATGTACAACCGCCACGAAATGCTTGATCTTGTCATCGTGGATGGCAAAGCGCGGGGCATTATTGCTCGTAATTTGCTCACAGGCAAGCTCGAACGCTTTGGTGCGCATTGCGTTGTGGTGGCAACAGGTGGCTACGGCAATGTTTTTTACCTTTCTACCAATGCGATGGGCTCTAATGTAACGGCAGCCTGGCGGGCAGTGAAGCGCGGCGCTTATATGGCAAATCCTTGTTTTACGCAAATCCACCCGACGTGCATTCCACAATCCGGTGAATATCAGTCGAAACTGACGCTGATGTCAGAAAGCTTGCGCAATGACGGTCGTGTTTGGGTACCTAAGAAAATCGAAGATGCTCAAGCAATCCAGCAGGGTAAAAAGAAAGGAGATGAAATACCTGAAGAAGACCGCGATTATTTCCTGGAGCGACGCTATCCGGCATTCGGAAACTTAGTGCCGCGTGACGTGGCTTCTCGTGCTGCCAAAACAGAATGCGATAAAGGGCATGGCGTATCCCCGACTGGTTTGGCGGTATTCCTGGATTTTGCGGCGGCGATTGAGCGCTATGGCAAATCCAAGGCGAATACAATGGGTTTGCACGATGCCAGCAAAGAGAAAATCCGTGAACTGGGAGAGGAAATCGTGAAAGAAAAGTACGGCAATCTCTTCGATATGTACGAAAAAATCACTGGCGACAACCCTTACAAGACGCCGATGAAAATTTATCCGGCAGTGCATTACACGATGGGCGGTCTTTGGGTGGATTATAATTTGGAAACGAATATTCCGGGCTTGTTTGCGATTGGCGAATGTAATTTCTCTGATCACGGCGCGAATCGCCTCGGTGCTTCTGCATTGATGCAGGGTTTGGCGGATGGCTATTTTGTATTGCCTTATACGATTGGTAGCTTTTTGTCGAATGAAATTCGCACGCCGATGATTAATACCAATTCACCTGAATTTGAAGCAGCAGAAAAAGCGACCCGCGATCAAATTGAGCATTTTATTAATAACAAAGGCAATCAATCGGTCGAAAGTTTCCACCGTCGCCTCGGCAAAATCATGTGGGAATACTGTGGCATGGCGCGCAACGCAGAAGGCTTGACTAAAGCGCGTCAGATGATTCGGGAATTGCGTGAAGAATTTTACAAAGATGTATTAGTGCCGGGGACTGCGGATGAATTTAATCCTGAATTAGAAAAAGCCGGTCGCGTCGCTGATTTTATTGATCTGGGTGAAATGATGATCGTGGATGCTTTGAATCGCAAGGAATCTTGCGGCGGTCACTTCCGTGAAGAATATCAAACCGAAGAAGGCGAAGCACTACGCGATGATGAAAACTTCACTTTTGTTGCAGCCTGGGAATACCGAGGGAACGAGGATCCGATTTTGCATAAAGAAGCATTGAAATTTGAAAATATAGAATTAAAAGCGAGAAGTTATAAATAGTAGAGGATATCAAGTAGAGGGTAGAGAGACGAACGCATGGTGAGCAAGTCCCTCTACCTTCTACCCTCTGCCAAATACCAAAATTATGAAACTCACACTTAAAGTCTGGAGACAAAAAAATAGCAAAGATAAAGGACGCTTCGAGACGTATCAGGTTGAGGCGAATTCGCATATGTCTTTCCTTGAAATGCTCGATGTGCTGAATGAACAATTGATTGCCGAGAAAAAAGAACCGGTTGCTTTCGATCACGATTGTCGGGAAGGGATTTGCGGTACTTGCAATATGGTCATCAATGGTCGTCCGCACGGGCCTTGGCGCGGTACCACGGTTTGCCAATTGCATATGCGCGAGTACAAAGATGGCGATATTATTGTGATTGAACCTTTCCGCGCAGCAGCGTTTCCGGTGTTGAAAGACCTTTCGATTGATCGCTCCGCTTTTGATCGCATCATTCAGGCGGGTGGTTATATCTCCGTGAATACGGGTCAGGCGCAGGATGCGAATGCCATTCCTATCGAAAAAGATTTGGCTTCTGAAGCATTTGATGCGGCGGCTTGCATTGGCTGTGGCGCTTGCGTAGCAGCTTGTCCGAATGCTTCGGCGATGTTGTTTGTTTCTGCAAAAGTGGCACATTTAGGACTCTTGCCGCAAGGTCAAGTAGAAAGAAAGCGCCGCGTGCAAGCAATGGTAAAACAAATGGACGCCGAAGGATTTGGGATGTGTTCGAATGTAACGGCCTGCGAAGCGGAATGCCCAAAAGAGATTTCGGTAGAAAATATCGCCATGCTCAATCGCGAGTATTTTAAGTCGGTGATTGGGTCCGAAACTTCGGTTTAAATTTGTAAAAAGACAAGGAAGACTGTACCTTCGTACATAGTTAACTGTTTTTACAGTTGCCCTTCAGATAAAAGTTGAGCGCCTCGACCCAAAAAGTCGGGGCATTTTTATTTAGAATAGCAGACTAATCAAGGATGGCGCTTGAATCCTGTTTTTGATATTTTTCTATTACTAATCCTTCCGTCAAAAAAGAAATTCCTTGTTGTGAAGCTGTTCCAATCATCACCGCTTGAATAATAGGTTGAATATCAGCGCTATTTGTCCCCCAATGGACAATAAAATTTGCACCGGCACCGCCTTCATCTTCTTTGTGTTCAACGACAAATTCGACTGATTCTAAAGGCTTTAGCAAGATCGTTTGTTGAAGGTACTGGCGATTCAAGTTGCCTTGCGAATCGTAATAATCTACTTCTGCAACATACATCGAGTCGCGCAAACTGGTATTGCGAATGCTTAAAGTCGCCGTAAGCAAGAATCGACGGGCATCGCTGCTATGATAAATATCAGAATAAATAGGAATATAAACTTTCTCATGGCGATGGAGGCTCGCAAGATCAAGCTCGGTGTAGTGATAATTCTTGCTGGGCAAATGGATTGCTGTTTTGGGTTGCTGATTGCAACTCCACATTATTGATACGACTATTATTATTAAAGCGTACTTTGGCATCATCAATGATTTCTTTTTTGTTTTAACGCCCGCCACCAGAATCCAGGTTTGAATAGTTGTTCTAAATTACGCAAATCCACAATCAATTCCGAGCAAAAGCGAACGAAATAAGCATTATCAGCAATGATATTTGCCAAGATATTTGCCAACCAGGGATAAGCCAATGTTTGCTGCAATCGATAACTCCAGCGCATTTCGGAGCCAAGCACGCGTCGCACCCGCTGATCGTACTGCTTCATAAAAGCCGCCGAAAAATTATTTTCTGCAAGGCATTTTTGAGCCAATTCGGCAGCGATAAAACCGCTGTAAAACGCATTGCCAATGCCTTCTCCTGTAAGCGGATCGATCAAATGTCCGGCATCACCTACCAGCATAAAATGAGCTCCAGAAATGGGGCGCAGTTTTGAACCTAAGGGCAAGGGGAAACCTTTGATATCGCCTTCTAATGCTGCATCCGCAAAGCGCTCACGCATAGCCGGATGTTCTGTTAATAGCTTTTGTAATTCTGCTCGAAGATTGACTTTGCGACGACTCAATACATCCGTACGAAGCCCCAAACCAACATTGGCGTAGCCCCCAGGTAAAGGAAAAATCCAAAAATAACCGGGCGCAATCGATTTGATAAAATGCAATTCAATGGCGTCTTCACGCATTCCGCGCACGTTGCGATAGTAGGCGCGTATCGCGCCAGCATGGTGTTTAGGGTCTTTTTCTAATCCGGCAACCTTGCGGCTGAAAGGCGATTGCGCACCCGAAGCGTCGATGAGCAAGCGTGTATTGATTTGAAAATCCTCATTCTTTGTACTCACCAGAAAACCGTTCTCTGTTTTTTCGAATCGTTCAATAGATACATTTTCAAAGAATTGAATATTATCTCTTTTTTTAACCTCTTCCACCAAAAAATGATCGAAATCCATTCGGCGCGAGACGTAGCCTGGTGTTTTGGGAACATTTTCTGATGTCAATGGCCGGAAAGGAATATGAATTTCTCTTGCATTGGGTGCCACAAAAGTGATACCGTTGATACCTTGTTGGGTAGAAGAAGTTGCAAAACGTTGCAAAATTGCTGGGTCGAGTCGCTTGAGTAGCGTGATCACTTTACCACTGATCGCATCCCCACAAACTTTATCGCGCGGAAAAGTGGCTTTATCAATCAAAACACAAGGAATGCCTAAATAACTTAATTTTAGTGCAGTTGCCGCGCCACCGGGGCCAGCACCAATAATACAAATATCCGTGTAAAGCATAAATTTGAAAAAATTAGGAACAACCGAAGGTAAGTTTTTTGTTGGAAAGAAAGTTAATAGAAATAAAAAAGCCTGGCTACTTCCCGTGTGTTTGTGATTAGAGCGCCAGGCACAAGTTGTTCATAGTCATGTGCGGCAAAGATAGTGTAAAGTGAACAACAAATGCAAGTCCTTTTTTTTAAAATTTCAAAAAATGAGGTAAAAATGAGGTGTTTTTTTGCCAATTTTAAATAAGGGGCTTGCGTGTGGCTGAATTCGTCTTAAATTTGTAGGCATTTTTTTGCAGTTTTCGACAAGTTTTTTGGAGGAATGCCAGAGTGGTTGAATGGGCCGCACTCGAAATGCGGTGTACTGGCAACGGTACCGGGGGTTCGAATCCCTCTTCCTCCGCCCCTGCCCGCCGAAGTTCCATAGAACGAAGGCGAACTTTTTTTGTATCGCCTTTCAATCTGTTATGCTTGAAATTCATTGATCTGCGTCTGTTTTATTTTTTAAATTATCTTCATTTTTGCCTGGAACAACAAATTGCCTTATTTTTAAACTAAATCAAATTATGATAAGTACATTGGAAATCCCCGTTCACAAAACAACGAAAAGCCGTCTGGCACAAGTGGATATGAATCACCTGCCTTTCGGCAAATACATTTCCGATCATATGCTCGTTGCGGATTATCGCGATGGCGAATGGCAAGCACCGGAAATCCTGCCTTATGGCGATCTTTCGATGCCTCCGGCGATGTTGGCTTTGCATTATGGACAAAGCGTTTTCGAAGGAATGAAAGCATTTCGGATGGCAAATGGTAAGGTTTCTATTTTCAGAATTGAAAAACATTACGATCGTTTGTGCAAATCCATTGAGCGCCTTTGTATGCCTTTGCTGCCGCAGGAGCTTTTTGTGGAAGGCTTAAAAAAACTCGTTGAAGTAGATGCTGATTGGGTTCCAAGCCAAGAAGGTAGTTCTCTATATCTCCGTCCTTTTGTATTTGCTTCTGAGGAGCGCTACGGGGTCGGGCCATCCAATGAATATAAATTTATCATTTTTACGGGGCCGGTCGGACCGTATTATCCTCAACCGCTTCGCGTGAAAGTGGAAGACCATTATATCCGCGCAGCCAGAGGTGGCGTCGGCTACGCCAAATGTGCTGGCAATTATGGTGGTGTGCTTTACCCGACTCAAAAAGCAAAAGAAGCCGGATTTGATCAAGTCCTTTGGACCGATGGTTCGCCAGAATTAAATATCGAAGAATCAGGCACGATGAATGTTATGTTCTTGATAAACAATACATTAGTAACGCCGCCACTTTCGGATACAATTTTGGATGGTGTGACACGAGATTCTTTATTGACTATCGCGCAGGATTTGGGCTATCAAGTGGAAGAACGCCGTATCAGCGCATTTGAATTGAAAGAAGCTTTTGAGAAAGGTATTCTGAAAGAAGCTTTTGGTGTAGGTACGGCCGCAGTGACTGCCCCGATTCAAACCATTCATATCAAAGGCGTAGATTACAGTGTTTCCGATTATAATGAGCAAAGTTTTTGCAATCAACTAAAAAAACGCTTGACCGCTATTCGCACCGGAATGGAAAAAGATGTATATTTCTGGAATACAATCATCCAGAAGTAAACAAATAATGAAGACATGGGAAGTAAGCATTCTTCAGGCTACCACGCCCGAAGAGTTTGCCACTGCCGGGCATTTTATTCTTGACTATTCCAAAGAATTTAGAGAGAGCCTGAGTTTTCAAAATATTGAAAAAGAGGTGGCGCAATTGCAAAAATTGTACAGCCCGCCTGATTCCAGGCTCTTTCTACTTATCGTTGGTAATGAGGCTGCAGGTTGTGTCATTGTTAAACGCCTTTCCGCAGACGATTTTGAGTTGAAGCGAATGTATATCGACCCGCAACACAGAGGCAAAGGCTATAGCCAGGCGATGTTGGATATGGCGATCGGCACTGCTCGCAATATGGGCGCAAAGCGTTTACTATTAGACACCGATTCTACCATGACGAACGCCATGCATTTGTACGAAAAAAATGGCTTTCGCCAAATTCCCGCTTATTACAAAAGCCCTCTACCGAATGCTTCTTTTTACGAACTAATTCTTTAATTCTGGATAAATGGAAAGCTATCTCAGCAGCGTCAAAAAACAATTTCAATATTACAAAAGCCTTGCTGATAAAGCGATGACGCAAATAAGCGACGTGCAACTCGACTGGCAGCCCAATGAGGCATCCAATAGCATTGCGATCATCGTAAAACACATGGTTGGCAATATGCTCAGCCGTTGGACGGATTTTCTTACTTCCGATGGCGAGAAGCCTTGGCGCAACCGCGAATCAGAGTTTGAAGGCGGCTATCCAAGTCGGGAAGCGATGCTGGAGCATTGGGAACGCGGCTGGAAATGCTTGTTTGACGCGCTTGAATCCTTGACCGAAACAGACCTAGAGCGCATTATTTACATCCGAAATGAAGGGCATACGGTGATGGAGGCAATCAATCGACAGTTGGCGCACTATCCATATCATGTTGGTCAAATTGTGTATCTCGCTCGTTTACAGGCGAATGAAGATTGGAAATCGCTCTCTATTCCCAAAGGCGGATCGGAAGTATATAATGCCGATAAATTTGCACAGGAGAAAGCACAAAAACATTTTACGGATGGAATGAAGTAAAGTTCAATCCTTTGAATCAAAGGTATTTTCGTAAACCCGGTTTCCATTTTCATCCGAAAAAGCAATATTATCAACGATACCAGCCCCAAAAAAACTTAGTCGCACGCCCATAATGTTACTCACATCTTCTTTGAAGGACACCTTGCGGATTAAATGATCGTTCAGAAAGAGTTTTACATATTTGTTTTTAACCTCACATTTTATGTGTTGCCATTCTGAGAAATCGCAGCCAAAAGCAGACATATCGCGGTTGCTGCCATCTTCTATATAATCGAATACCCGAAAACGAAGGTCGCCCACACAACCGGGGATAGCCAGAGGAATTCTGATGATGCTGTTTTGGGCAAGTATAAGAATATAAGTCGCGCGACAAATGCCATCGCCCCGGATATAAGTATTCTTGACAGAAGTTTCAAAAGTAAAGTTGTCAGTCCGCAATCCTTGCAAATCTTCTACAAAGTGATAACTCAACCACTCCGGCGTTGCGCTACTGTTGAACAGAGGCTCTAATACATCTGGCTTTACGCCAAGATAATCTTTTTCTAATAAATCGGAAGATTGAAAATAGCGAGGGATGGGCTCTAAGTCTTGTGTGACCAGCCAGCCATTGGATTTAATAAAAATATCATGTTCTTTGACTATTTTACTGTCAATCAATAGTTTAGCTCGCCAATAACCAGGATAATAATAAGTGGAAGCTGCTTCATTTGTGATTTCTGTAATGCGAAAGCGCTTAGTAGAATCCCAGGATTGCTGGATTTGAATATCATTCGACGTGATACCCCCCAAGTCGTAATTAAAGATGACCGTATTTGGAATGCCTTCGGTAATAGGCTGGCTACTAAATTTGATTTTCGCTATTTGCTCTGGACTTAATTCCGATTTATGCTTCGCAAAAATAAAACCAATCAACATCGCAAGTAAGCCCCCAATACAAGCAAAGCCAATGATAAAGCGCAGCACAGCCTGACGGTTGAATATAATTTTTCTTTCAGGTGAGCGGTTCAGCCCATTTAGCAAATGCAAGTGTCCATTACTGGAATCAGTACGCTTTTCTTCAATCACTGATTTGAAGGCCAGCCAGGTTTCATACCCTAAGTATTGTGCTAAAGTATTGAGTGTATTGGGCGTAGGCAGGCTGTCGTATTTGAGCTTGCCCCAAATTCTTTTGAGTGTAGTATGACTCAATAAGCATCCGGTTTTTTCAAATATTTTTTCACTCAAATTAACAAAATCGCTGTGTCGCCAATGATCGCTGTCGCCCCAATTCAACTGCCTTGCAATTGCTTTTTTGTATGCCTCCAAAAAATAAAGCTCCTCCTTCCAATTTGCTTCCATGCCATTGTTTTTATAAAAAGTCGGGTTTTGTAGCTTTTTGTATGCACTTGTATGCCTTTGTATAAGCTTGATAAGCCTGATGTTGCTTCTTTTGTCCTTTAATCCATAAAATCTAAACACCGGCTATCATGAAGAAAGTTAGTAAAAATTTCTGTTTGCTATTTATCTATTGCTGCTTTTGTTTGCAGAATACCTTTGCACAAGTCATTCCTTTTACATCCGAGCTATGGGAAATGAATGGGAATGTGAAAACAATTGAAGATTTTCAGGGCAAGCCAAGTCTTTACTTGCAAGGTGCAGCTTATTTAAAAGATGTCACTTTTCAAAATGGTATCATTGAATTTGATGTCAATCTTATTGAACGGCGCGCTTTTGCAGGTGTGATTTTCAGGATAAGAGAGGGTGGCAATTATGAAGAAATTTATCTGCGTCCACATCAATCAGGTAAGCCCGACGCTATGCAATACACGCCTGTGATAAACGGCATGAGTGGCTGGCAGTTGTATCACGATCAAGGCAAGCCCGGCTCAACAAATTTGAACGATTGGAAAATGGAGTCAGTCGGCGGATTCAATACACCTTATGTCTTTCCTTTTGAGCAATGGATGCATTTCAAGCTGGTCGTAGCAGGTACCGAGGCAGAACTTTATTTAAATAATGAAAAAGAGCCCATTTTACATATCAATGAGTTGAAGCACGGCCTAACGGCTGGATCTATTGGTATTCAATCAGGTACGTCACCTATGCGGTTTGCCAATTTTTCTTACACCAAAACGGATAATATCACTTTGATGAAAACTGCGCCTAAACCAGCTAACACTGACCCGAATCTTATTACTAAATGGATGATTTCTGATGCTTTTGGCGAAAAAGAACTGGAAAACATGACAGAATTGGCGGCTACTTTTTTGAAAAATCGAAAATGGGAGGCGCTGAATACAGAGCGTTCAGGATTAGGAAATATTTCCACATTGCGAACCCAAACCAATGAAAACAATACCATTTTGGCAAAAATAGAGATCAATTCAACCAAGGATCAATTAAAAAAACTGGATTTGGGTTATAGCGATCGAGCACGAGTGTATTGCAATGGAACTATTATTTACAGCGGCAACAACAATAATCAAATTCAGGATTACAGGCATCTGGGTACTATTGGTTTTTATAATTCAATTTATTTGCCTTTGAAAAAAGGGAAGAATGAAATTCTGATCGCGGTGTCAGAAAACTTTGGGGGATGGGGCGTGCAGGGCAAATTGGAAAATAAAAATGGTATTACTATTCAATAAAAAAGTTTCTTAAACAAAGTGATTTGAATGAGGGCGAGGCAATATAAAATTACTCGTCCTTTTTTTCATCATTCACATGATTATTATAATAATTATTAATAATTCGGTGTCTTATTATAAAATAATTAATAATTCCGGCAATTATTACAATACCGCCGAAAATCGCCAAGCCATAAGCAGCGCGGATGTACCAAATATCATCTCGTTTGAATTCAAAAATAGCCAATGCCGTCACCACCAGCGCAAGCCCCGTGCGAAAAAAAGCTAAAAATGTGCGCTGATTGGCTAAGCGCGTGCGCTCGATCGCCAGCGTATCACGGAGAATGAGGTCGAGTTTTTCTTTATCCCGGGCTTTTCCAGCCATGTGTTTTTAAATAAAATTCAGGAGAAAAGTTGATTGATTTCCAGTTCCCAGCCACCAAGCGCTTCGGAGCGAACAATGCCTGACTGCGCTGCGAAAGCGATTAATTCGTAGCGATTATTTTGCAATTTGTAAATTTCAATCGTCATATTTTGAGGATCAACAATCCAGTACTCCGGTACAGCGAATCGCTCATACAAATCCTTTTTATCAAATCGGTCGCGTTTCACCGAATTAGGCGACATAATTTCAATGACCATATCAGGCCTGCCCAGAATACCTTCTTTTTTATCAATAATATCCAATCGTTCTTGACGTACAAACACCAAATCAGGTTGTGGGACATTGTGTTCATCCAAAAATACGTCAATAGGTGCGTATAAGATTTTTCCAAGCTTCTTTTCTACAATATGAGTAAAGATTTTATTGTAGAGCAAGCCAGAAATTTCCTGATGTTCAGGATTTGGAGCCGATTTTTTCACTAATTCGCCATTTATCAGTTCGTACAAAAAAGGGTCATTCTCGTCAAATTCAAGTTGACGAAACTCTTGATAAGTCATCTTTTTTGCTACCACTGCCATATTCGCTATTTTTGAATAAAACTAAATATTTTTTCGGAGAGTTCAAACAGACTCGTCTTTCTTGTTTTTCACATTCGTTTGCAAAATATACTGCTCAAAATGATTCTTGCTGGCTTTTGAATCAAAATATTCTACGGCATCGGGGATATTCATAAAGAAATGTTCTTTACCAAATTTTTTCATCAAGCCCGCGCGGGTCATCATATCACGCACGGGGCCGATCATATTGGTAAAATAAATGTCGATGCCTTTTGAGGCATATTCCTCGTGCAAATCCTGGAGTAGGTGCATTCCACTGCTGTCGATACGATTGATACTCTCCGCATTGATGATGACCGCTTCTAAGCTTTTCCCTTTTTTTTCAACAAATTTATCCAGGGTTTCTTTAAAAAAATTGACATTGGCAAAATATAATTGCGCATCGAAACGAATGATAAGTAAATCGGGGCGCTCTTCCAAATCATCGAAACGGTTGATATTTTTATAGAAATCGGTATTAGCAATCCTTCCCAATACCGCCAGATGCGGGCGTGTGGTGCGATAAATCATCAAGCCCAAAGAAAGAATCACGCCAATGGCCACGCCTTCTTCCACACCGATGAACAAAGTAGCCAGGAAGGTCGCCATGAGCATTGCAAAATCGCCTTTGTCCGAATGCCATAAATGAACCGCCTCTTTGTAATCGATCAAACCATACACCGCCACCATAATGACCGCTGCAACGATCGCATTGGGCAAGTAATAAAAAAGTGGGGTTAAGAAGAGTAAGGTAAACACAATCAAGGAAGCGCTGATGATCGAAGCCATTTGGGTTTTGGCGCCGGCCTGGTCGTTCACTGCGGTGCGCGAAAAGCCGCCTGTAGTCGGAAATGCTTGAAAGAAACCGCCGCCGATATTGGTAATCCCCAGCGCAACCAGTTCCTGATTGGCACGCACCTGATAATCCTTGTGGCGGGCTTGCATGGCTTTGGCTACGGCAATACTTTCGGTGAAACTGACAATGGAAATGGCTAAACCGATGGGCAATAAGGCTCGAATATTTTCCCAATTCCAATCGGGTAACAAAAACGAAGGCAGGCCGCTCGGCACATCGCCTACAATTCTTACTTGCTCGGCCCAACCGAAGCTCCAAACAATCATAATGCCATAAATAACTGCTACCAAAGGGCTTGGGATCTTTTTATTAATCTTTTTTAATAGGATAATAAGCAAAATGCCTGTGAAGCCGATGCCAAAAGCCATCCAATTGATCTGACCGATTTGCTGAAAGGTTTCTACTAAAATATGAAAAACCGACTCATTCCGCTCAATTTTAATACCTAAAAGATGCTTTAACTGTCCTAATCCGATGATGATGGCTGATGCAGAAGTGAAACCACTTACAACAGGGTGCGATAAAAAATTAACCAGGAAGCCCAAGCGAAAGACACCCAAGAGTAATTGTACTACGCCTACGATTAAAGCCAAAAGGATTGCCAATCCCACGAATTCAGGCGTTTGGGGCGTTGCAAGTACCGCCACTCCTGTGAAAGTCATCAAGGATACAATTGAAACCGGCCCTACGGATAGCTGTCTGGAGGTACCGAAAATCGCGTACAGGAACATGGGGATCGTGGAAGCGTATAATCCATAAATAGCAGGCACGCCGGCGATCATCGCAAAGGCAATGCTCTGGGGAATCAGCAATACACCTGCCGTCAACCCCGCGGGTAAGTCGCCTCTGAATTGTTCTTTGCTATATTTCGGAAGCCAGTCGAGGATGGGGATGAGACGCTTCAGATTCATGCTTGAAAATTTTCCTGCAAAATTATGACTTTGTAAAGGGGAGAAAAGTGATAATAATCACTGATGATAGTTGAAAGGCTGATATATTGAAAAGTTGATATGAACATAAAGCTTACCATTCTCTGAATCCCCAAATCTTTTTATCTCCCCGTCTCCCCTTCTCTATACCTCCAGGTTACATAATCTCCCAAGCTCCACTTTTTTCCGTCCAAAGATTCCAGCCACCATCCAAATGAAAGATATTTTTAAAACCACCATTGCGCATAAGCGTGCAAGTACGCACACTGCGCCGAGCCGTGCGACAATAAATAAAATAAGTACGTTCCACATCCAATTCCTCCATCCGATCCCAAAAATCATGAGCCAGATAATTAATATTTACAGCCCCGGGAATATGTCCGGCTTCAAACTCAGCAGGTGTGCGCACATCAATCAGCACGGCATCAGGCGTTTCTTGCAATGCGCGTTGAAATTCCTCCGGCGTCAGATTATTCAGTTGCTGCTTGAGCAAATGCCAGCGCGGTACTTCACAGATATTAGGATGATCGGCCATAATTTTATTATAAAGAGCAAAAAACTCAGACTGTTATTGCAAAAGTACAGTTTCTTTTGCCCGAATGCAAGCCATTAAAATTAAGTACCGAGCCTGTTTTGTAAAATGAACTCCAAGATATTGCAAATGGTTAATTGTGAATGGGTAATCAATTCAAAGCGATCAAAGCTGAACTAAAGGACATTCTTCCTTTTCGTCAATTATTTCTACAGGAAACCAATTTCCAAGTCCGCTACAATGCCTGCCATGAGCGTGGCTGGAGCGATTCTTACCTTATCCAAAAAGACAAGGTGATCGTCGGCTACGGCTCGGTCAAAGGCAAAGAGGAACTCTCGCACCGCGACGCGATTTTTGAGTTTTATGTAATGCCCGATTACCGTCCTAAAGCAAGTCAAATCTTTTCTGAGCTAATAATGGCCTCCGGCGCGATGTACATAGAGTGTCAAAGCAATAATTTATTACTTTCTTCGATGCTTTACGAATTTGCACAAAGCATCTGTTCGGAAATTATTCTTTTTGGCGACGATAAAACGACCGATTATGTAATACCAGACATTGTCTTTCGCCTTAAAAAAGCAGGAGAAGTAGTATCTGGGATCAAATCAGAAGAAATGGGTACTTATATTTTAGAGGTTCATGGTGAATTGGTTGCTACTGGTGGCTTTTTATTGCATTATAATATACCTTTCGCCGATTTATATATGCAAGTAAGCAGTGCGCATCGCCGAAAAGGCTTTGGCGCTTATATTTTGCAGGAAATCAAAAAAGAATGCTATCGCAACGGTAGAATACCCGCCGCTCGCTGCAATATCAGCAACCAGGCTTCGAAGGCTACGCTACAAAAAGCAGGATTAAAAGTGGTAGGATATATGTTGTATGGAAAAGTAAAAAATAAATAAGCGCATTTGCTTACAAGAATTGCTAATTCTCATATAAGAATCTAAGATTCTTATCAAAGAATGGTAAGTTTTTTTATCAGAAAAGCCAATTATCATATCAGAAATGGCAATTCTCATGTAAGAATCGTCATTTCTAATCTAAGAATAAGCAATTCTTATATCTAAAGCAGCGATTTTTGTGATAGATTTATCATTTCTTGTTTTAAAATGGTCATCTCTTAAATAAGATATAAAAACCATAATAAAAGTTATTATATATTTTGTTAAAAAAGTGCATTTCTTGTTGCATATATATACAATTATCGCTTATATTTATACCGACAAAATCATTTTTACACCAATTATTTAACAGTCATGGTAAAACCAACCAGAGGACGCGTGGCCATTACCAAAAACATTGAAGAAATGTTGGACCTCGCTGCCAAAATTTACGCAAAACACCAGGAAGATGGTGCTGATTCTTACCTACATCATTTGGAAGGTGCCAATTGGAATGAAATAGGCCCAATTATTCCGGAAGTCCTTGCCAATCATCAACAAGCCGAAAGCTTAAAAGCACAAGCAGAGGAAAGGTATCGGATGCGCGATGCCAAGTTCAAACTTGTTATGGACTTGATCTTATCGACTAAAAACCTGCTTAAAGGCAAATATGCCAAAAATCCTAAGACGCTTAGCAATTGGGGCTTCAACGTGGACGATACACCAAAAGTCAAGAAAAAAAGAGAAAAAAAATAAGGCATAGCCTTTATCGAGTAGCCCAATTCTGTTGGGTTACTCGAATTGTCTTTGCTTTTATGGCTTAGGGATAATACCTTCCTCCTCTTTTGTCCAATACGAAAATACCTAACCTATATGAAACAGACACTTGCTATCCCTGTTTTAGCCATTCTACTAATTGTATTGCTCATTGTACAAGATGGCTGCCAGCCAACCAACACCGCCGGCCTGCAATTTGATATTTCTTTCCCGGCATCCGCGCATGAAGGTCCAATTACCGGCCGCGTCTATGTCATGATTTCGGATAAAGATGACCGTGAACCCCGCTTACAAGTCGGTACGCAAGGCATTCCCTTCTTTGGCAAAGACGTAGAGGCGCTGGCCGCCGGCGCTACTGCCACGATTGATCATAGCACTTTCGGTTATCCTGTTGAAAATCTAAAAGATTTGCCTCCCGGTGAATATTTTATTCAGGGATTTGTAAATGTTTATACCGAATTTAAGCGTTCCGATGGGCATATCCTCTGGATGCATAACGACCAGTGGGAAGGGCAGCATTTCAACCGCTCTCCCGGCAATTTATATAGCGATGTGCAAAAGATCACGATCGATCCCAAAAAGAAAACAACCATTAAATTAGATTGCAAAAACGTAATTCCTCCCGTCGAAGTGCCCGCCGATACCAAATGGGTAAAGCGCATTAAATTCAAAAGCGATATTCTTAGCAAATTCTGGGGGCAAGATATTTTCCTCGGGGCAACTGTTTTGTTGCCAAAGGGTTACGACGAGCATCCTGACACTTATTATCCAGTTAATTACATACAAGGGCATTTCTCTTTGAATGCGCCGAATGGTTTTACCGAGGTCGATCCAGGTGCGGAGGCTTCCAATCGCGAAAAGGCAGGTTATGAATATTATAAGTTCTGGAACGCTGACGGCACGCCGCGTATGCTGATGGTTACTTTCCAGCACCCAAGCCCCTACTACGATGATTCTTATTTCATCAATTCGCCCAATAACGGCCCTTACCGCGATGCAATCATGGAGGAGCTAATCCCAGCGGTCGAAGAGCAATTCCGCATCATCCGTGAGCCTTACGCGCGCATCCTTTCCGGCGGCTCTACGGGCGGTTGGATTTCACTGGCGATGCAGCTATTTGAACCTGAGTTTTTCGGCGGCGTTTTCTCGCTCTGCCCCGATCCTGTGGATTTCAATTACTTTCAGGCAGTGAATATTTACAAAGATAAAAATGCTTATTACAAAGAAAGGGGTTGGGTGAAAGTACCTACGCCCAGCGACCGCTCGACCGATGGCATCTCTTACCTGACTTATCAACAACGCAACCATTACGAACTCGTCCTTGGTAATAAAAATCGCTCCGGCGAGCAAGTCGATATCTTCGAAGCAACTTTCGGGCCAATCGGTGAAGATGGTTATGCCAAATCGCTATTCGATCAAATGAGCGGTGAAATAGATTCTACCGTCGCGCAGTATTGGCTAGAGCATACCGACCTGAACGAATACCTCAAGCGCAATTGGTCGAAGATCGGCGAAAGTTTAGTAGGCAAAATCCACATTTACACAGGCGATATGGACACTTATTATCTCAATCCTGCCGTGAAACTAATGGAATCCTACTTAGAAAGCACCGACCCGCACTATGCCGGTTCGGTCACCTACGGGGATGGCGAACCCCATTGCTGGGGACCAGAACGCACGGAGCTATTACAACTCATCTCCAAGCAAGTAGAAAAGATGGCGCCAAAGGGAACGAATGTAAAGACTTGGAGGTATTGAGGGATTAGAGAATTCGGAAGTGGAATGTCGGATTTCTTGTAAAATAAGTTTATGTGCATGGATACGCAGCTTGGCAAATCATTTGTTGGATAGAATGTTTTTGATTTGCCAAGCCTTATTTGACTGCTTCCCCTACTTAAACATCATAATTCAGCGCCGGCGAGAGCCAACGCTCGGTTTCTTCGATATTCATGCCTTTGCGCTCGGCGTAATCCTCGACCTGGTCTTTGGAAATTTGGCCCAAGCCAAAATACTTCGACTCCGGATGCGAGAAGTACCAGCCACTTACGCTGGCGGCAGGGTACATGGCGCAGCTTTCGGTGAGTTGGATAGAAATATTTTTTTCGACTTCTAATAATTGCCAGAGCGTTCGTTTTTCGGTATGCTCGGGGCAAGCAGGGTAGCCCGGCGCAGGGCGGATGCCTTGATAGTTTTCAGAAATAAGCGCATCGTTTTCGAGATTTTCATCGCTGGCATAGCCCCAGAATTCCTTGCGCACACGCTCGTGCATGCGCTCGGCTAAGGCCTCGGCAAGGCGGTCAGCTAAAGCTTTGAGTAGGATGGCGTGGTAATCGTCGTGCTCTTTTTCAAACTTTGCTACCCATTTTTCGATGCCAATGCCTGCAGTCACTGCAAAACTTCCAATGTAATCCTCGCATTGATCTTTGGGCGCGATGAAATCACTCAGACAATAATTTGGCAAGCCCGGCGCTTTTTCATTTTGTTGGCGAAGATTTCTTAAAACTGCTTTTACTGTTGAGCGATCTTCGTTGGCATATACTTCAATATCATCGTCGTGGACGCTATTGGCAGGAAACAAGCCAATGATAGCTTGCGCTTGCAGCCAATTTTCATCAATAATGCGGCGCAGCATACTGCGGGCATCGTTATAGAGTTTTTGCGCTTCTGTGCCCACGATTTCATCTTCCAGGATTGCAGGGAACTTGCCAGCCAATTCCCAGCTTTGGAAAAACGGCGTCCAATCAATATAACGGGTCAATTCTTCAATCGAATAATCGTTGAATACTTTGATACCCAGAAACGTAGGCTTTGGCGGTGCGTAATGATCCCAATCAATTTTTGCTTTGTTCGCTCTGGCTTGTTTTAAAGTCAGATATTTTTTGGAAGATTGGCGGCTGCCGCGCTGCTCGCGGATGCGGGCGTAGTCATCCTTGGTACTCAAAATAAAATTGCTGCGTTCGTCCACATTTTCGCTCAATAAATTGCTGGCGACCGCCACGCTGCGCGAAGCATCTAAGACATGGATAACAGGGCCTTTGTATTGCGGTTCGACCTTAACGGCGGTATGCGTTTTGGAAGTGGTAGCCCCACCGATCAGCAGTGGAATTTTGAAACCCCGCCGCTCCATTTCTTTCGCAACGTGTACCATTTCATCCAGTGAGGGTGTGATCAAACCACTCAAGCCAATAATGTCCACATTTTCTTCGATAGCTGTATTCAAAATCTTATCCGCAGGCACCATCACGCCAAGATCAACAATATCATAATTATTGCAACCCAGCACCACCCCGACGATATTTTTGCCAATATCGTGTACATCGCCTTTCACCGTCGCCATCAGGATTTTACCTTTGGGTTTGCCTGCGTTTCCGCTGATTCTTTTCTCTTCTTCGATAAAAGGAGTGAGGTACGCCACGGCTTTTTTCATCACACGAGCGCTTTTCACCACTTGTGGCAGGAACATTTTACCAGAACCAAATAAATCGCCGACTACATTCATCCCATCCATCAGCGGCCCTTCGATCACTTGCAATGGCGCGGGCAATTTTTGACGCGCTTCTTCGGTGTCTTGTTCTATAAAATCGGTAATTCCCTTTACCAGCGCGTGTTCCAGGCGTTTTTCAACAGTAGCATTGCGCCAGGCGAGGTCGCGTTCGATTGTTCTACCACCATCACCTTTCACTTTTTCTGCAAAAGCGGTCAAGCGTTCGGTCGAATCTTCGCGGCGATTGAATAACACATCTTCCACCAGTTCCAATAAATCCTTTGGAATTTCTTCATATACATCAATCATGCCCGCATTCACAATGCCCATGTCCATGCCCGCGTGGATCGCGTGGTACAAAAATGCCGAGTGCATTGCTTCGCGCACCTTGTCGTTGCCTCGGAAAGAGAAGGAAATATTGCTCACGCCACCGCTGATCTTCGCGCCGGGGCAGCGTTCTTTGATTTGGCGGGTCGCTTCGATAAAGTTGATCGCGTATTCGTTATGCTCTTCGATGCCCGTTGCTACCGCGAAAATATTAGGATCGAAAATAATGTCTTGTGGTTTGAATCCAACTCTTTCAGTCAAGATTTTATAAGCGCGTTCGCAAATTTCGACCTTGCGTTCAATGGTATCCGCCTGCCCTTTTTCATCAAAAGCCATCACCACCGCCGCCGCGCCATAACGCCGCACCAGCTTGGCTTGTCGAATAAATTCCGCTTCGCCTTCTTTCATCGAAATGGAATTCACAATGCATTTACCTTGCACACATTTCAAACCCGCTTCGATCACATTAAACTTTGAGGAATCAATCATGACAGGCACTTTGGCGATTTCCGGCTCTGCCATCACAAGGTGTAAAAACTCGACCATCGCTTTTTCCGAATCCAGCAAACCTTCGTCCATATTCACATCAATGATCTGCGCGCCGTTTTCCACTTGTTGTTGTGCCACCGACAAAGCGCCCGCAAAATCGCCTGTTTTAATCAATCTGGCAAAGGCCTTAGAACCCGTGACATTCGTGCGTTCACCGATGTTGACAAAATTCATTTCCGGCCGGATGACCAATGGTTCCAAGCCACTCAGCATCGTAAACGCCGGCTTTTTCGGTACTTTTCGGGGTGGAATATGCTTGACGTGTTCAGCGATATGACGAATATGTTCTGGCGTGGTGCCGCAACAACCACCCAGGATATTCACAAAGCCACTTTTCGCAAAATCTTCTACAAAATGGCACATTTCATGCGGTGTCTGGTCGTATTCGCCAAATTCATTCGGCAAACCCGCATTGGGATAAGCGCTGACATAGCACTCTGCCACTTCCGACAAATCTTCCAAAAACGGCCGCATTTCTTTCGCGCCAAGCGCACAATTCAAGCCAACGCTCAATAAAGGCATATGACTTACCGATACCCAAAACGCCTCCACCGTCTGCCCGGAAAGCGTACGGCCACTGGCATCTGTGATCGTACCTGAAATCATGATCGGCAATTGCACGCCACGTTCTTCGTATAATTGGTCAATCGCAAACAGTGCTGCTTTTGTATTTAAAGTATCGGTAATGGTTTCAATCAGCAATAATTCTGCACCGCCATCCATCAAGCCTCGTGCTTGCTCGTAATAAGCGTCTTTGAGTTCATCAAACGTCACACCCCGAAAGCCAGGATTGTTCACATCCGGCGAAAGCGAAGCCACTTTGGTCGTAGGGCCCATAGCGCCAGCGACATAGCATGGACGATCAGGGTTTTTGGCAGTGTATTCATCCACAACTTTGCGGGCAATGCGAGCCGATTCTAGGTTCATTTCATACGACAAATCCTGCATATCATAATCCGCCTGAGAAATAGCATTGGCACTGAAGGTATTGGTTTCAATGATGTCCGCGCCGGCATCGAGGTAAGCTTTGTGAATGGCTTCAATAATGTCTGGACGCGTGATCGAAAGCAGATCATTATTCCCTTTGATATCGGTATGGAAATTGGCAAAGCGCTCACCGCGGTAGTCAGCTTCTTGCAGTTTATATTGCTGAATCATCGTGCCCATCGCCCCGTCAATAATCAGGATGCGTTCGTCGAGTGCTTGCCGGATGTCTTTTTTCATCATATTATAAATCGTCATTATTCAATTCGGAAAGCAAAATTAAGGAATTCACTATCCTTTTTAAAAATTTTACAACTTTCCATACTAACAGCTTATTCGCAAAAAAGATGATTTGAGTTTTTACTTTACAATCCACCCATAAAATTTGACAATTCAATACTGAAATTCATTGCGCTATCGCTTGGGCATGGCGCAGATGTCGTAATTTTTGTAATTTGCTGACTCAAAGCAGGATGTACCGCATGGCGACGGAATACAAATACAAAGATATATTAGGTTTTGATGATCGGAAGGTAATGGTTTTCGTCATTCCTTTGGTCGGATTTTCTGTACCATTATTATTTTTTAATGAAACCTTGTCGAATGGTCTATGGGCATATATGCCAAAATTCTTAATTTCTCTGCTTTATACCATTGTTTATTGGGTTTCTGTAAGGAGTATTTTTATTTATATTCGATTAAAATTTCCAAGTTATAAGGATACTCGCAAGCGAATTTTGTACACGATTTTACTTGTAACCTTGGCTTTTTTTATACTCAGCGCCCTTTTGGAGCTCGTACACATGAGCCTCAACGATGTTGGGCGCACCCCTGGTGTTACCGAATTTGACTATCATGTGGCGTCTTTTACCATTATTTGTTTAGCCTCTTCTATTTACGAAAGTGTATTTTTTTACGATCGTTGGAAAAAATCTATGATCGAAGCCGAGCGCTTGCGCCGCGAAAATGTAGAATCTCAACTCGAAGGCCTGCGCAGTCAGGTCAATCCGCATTTTTTGTTTAATAGTTTGAATACGCTGATTTATATTATTCCTGAAGACCCGCAGCGTGCGGTGCGTTTTGTACAAATGCTCTCCAAAGTCTATCGTTATATCCTGGAAATCAGGGAGAAAAAATTGATTACATTGGAGGAAGAGCTTAAATTCTTGGAGGCTTATGTCTTCTTGTTGAAAGAACGTTTTGGCGAAAATCTCAGGATTCAGTTGAATGTTCCGTCGAGTTTTGATCATTTTCAGATTATCCCGCTTTCCCTGCAAATGCTGTTTGAAAATGCGATTAAACATAATATTATTTCCGCTGAAAAGCCCTTGAACATTGAAGTTTTTATAGAAAACCAGCACTTAGTGGTGCGCAATAATTTGCAAAAGAAAAAACAAGTGATGAGTTCCACGAAAGTTGGTTTGGAAAATATTCAGCATCGCTATGCGTTTTTCTCTGATAATGAAGTCAAAATAGATGAATCTGGTGCTTTTTTCTCTGTTCATCTGCCATTGATTCCTGTTTCTACCGCTGCACCCCTCGCTTTATAAGCATATAGCAATCCAAAGTTTATATCCGTTTTCAAGCAAAATATTTGGTTTTTTTTGCAAGTACTGCAAAAAACTTGGTCAATTTTTTGAAAAACACTAATATTGTTCGCTATTGCAGGCAGCGGTCTGGCATCTGGCATTTCTGAAGTTGGAAGTACGAGGTACAAAGTTGGAAAGCCAACGCTAAACGTCTGACATCTGGCATCTCAAAATCTAGCATCTCAAAAATAGCATCTAAAATCAAACCTACATGAAACGAAAAATTAGAATGGGTATGGTCGGCGGTGGCATCGGCGCGTTTATTGGCGCGGTGCATCGCATGTCGGCGAATCTGGATGGTGAAATCGAACTCGTGTGCGGCGCTTTCAGCAGCGACCCCGGTAAATCCAAGGCTTCCGGCGAAGCGCTTTATCTTGATCCTGCACGGGTGTATGGCAGTTACGAAGAAATGATTTTAAAAGAAAAAGCACTGCCCGAAGACCAACGCATGGATTTTATTTCGATTGTGACGCCGAATCACGTGCACTTTGGTCCGGCTAAATTGGCACTGGAAAATGGCTTCCATGTGATGTGCGATAAACCCCTGTGTTTCAATCTGGAAGAAGCGTATGAATTGAAAAAAATCGTAGAAAAATCGGGTTTGCTTTTTGGTTTGACGCATACTTACACGGGTTATCCGATGGTGAAGCAGGCACGGGCGATGATAAAGAATGGGGAATTGGGAGCGATTCGGAAAGTCGTCGTAGAATATCCGCAGGGCTGGTTATACCAAAAAATTGAAGATTCCGAGCAAAAACAAGCGGCTTGGCGCACCGATCCAACCAAATCGGGGATTGCCGGGGCGATGGGCGATATTGGTACACACGCGGAGAACCTCGCCGAATACATTACGGGCTTGCATATCACCGAAATGTGCGCGGATATTAGTCGCATCGTATCGGGTCGCTTATTAGATGACGATGGCAATGTGTTGCTGCGATTCAACAACGGCGCGCGCGGCGTACTCCATGCGAGTCAAATTTCGGTCGGCGAAGAAAATAGCCTGAAAATCTACGTCTACGGTGAAAAAGGTGGTTTAGAATGGCACCAAATGGAGCCGAATACCCTGCTCATCAAATGGCAAGATAAACCGATGCAACGCTACCGAACGGGCGTGGGCGCGCTTTCGGCGGAAGCCCAGGCGCATACGCGCGTACCCGCAGGACATCCCGAAGGTTATCTGGAAGCTTTTGCTAATATTTATCGCAATTTCGCGTATTGCATTCAGGCGCGTTTGGAGGGCAAAGAAGCGGATGCGGTTTACACTGATTTTCCGGGCGTGGACGAAGGCGTGCGCGGCATGGAATTTATTTACAAAGTAATAGAATCGGGAAATAGTGATGTAAAATGGATTAAATTATAATATTTACTGTTTTTTATTTATTGTTTGACGTTTATTATTTAGTTTTTAACGTCAAATAGAAAATATCAAATAAAAAATAAAAAAATAATGAAGACCATAAAAGGACCCGCTATATTCTTAGCACAATTCATGGGCGATGCCGCGCCATTTAACTCCCTGGAAGGCATTTGCAAATATATGGCAGATTTAGGTTATAAAGGCGTGCAAATTCCCACTTGGGACAGCCGATTGATTGACCTGAAAACCGCCGCCGAAAGCAAGGATTATTGCGATGAGTTAAAAGGCAAAATCAATTCTTTTGGACTGGAAATCACCGAATTGTCCACGCATTTGCAAGGACAACTCGTAGCCGTGCACCCGGCGTATGATGCCATGTTTGACGCTTTTGCAGCAAAAGAAGTACAAAATAATCCGAAAGCCCGCCAGGAATGGGCGACGCAGCAAGTGATTTATGCCGGTAAAGCCAGTCGAAATCTTGGCATTGATCGGGCGGTGACTTTCTCCGGCGCTTTGCTTTGGCAGACGGTTTATCCTTGGCCCCAGCGCCCAAAAGGCTTGGTAGAAACGGGTTTTAAAGAATTGGCTGCGCGTTGGATGCCAATTTTAAATGAATATGATAAAGCGGGTGTGGACGTTTGTTATGAAATCCATCCCGGCGAAGACCTGCACGACGGCGCGACGTTCGAGCGTTTCCTCGAAGCGACGAATAACCATCCGCGGGTAAATATTTTATATGATCCTTCGCATTTTGTTTTAATGCAATTGGATTATTTACAGTATATTGATATCTATCATGAATTTATAAAGATGTTCCACGTCAAAGACGCAGAATTCAATCCTACCGGGCGTTCCGGCGTGTACGGCGGATATCAAGATTGGATTGACCGCCCCGGTCGTTTCCGTTCTTTGGGTGACGGACAAGTGGATTTTGCTTCTATATTTAGCAAATTATCGCAATATGATTTCGACGGCTGGGCAGTGCTCGAATGGGAATGTTGCATCAAATCGCCGGAGCAAGGCGCGCGCGAGGGCGCTCCATTCATCCAGGATCATATCATCGAAGTAACCGAGAAAACCTTTGATGACTTTGCTGGCGGCGCTTCGGATGAGGCGACCAATCGGAAGATTTTGGGGCTTTCGTAATGTGCTGATATGCTGATGTGATAATGTGCTAATAATTCCCGCAGGGCTTTGAAGGTGCTGCGGGGATTGAAACTCCTTATGAGAATTTCTTGTTAAATAGTAATTATTGGATTGAAAAATTTCACTTATGGCTCAAGTTGTGCTGGAAGTAGAAGGTGGGCAGGATTTGCAATTCATTTTAGAATTGGCAGAACGCCTTAATATTCGTTATCATACGATTCTTAATCAGGATGTTATCAATGAAGAAGAACGTCAGAATCGAATTGACATTTGGGCTGATTTCAAAGGAGTTCTTAAAAATTCCGCTGGTTATGAACCTTCTCCATCAGAATGGTATGAGCAATGAAAATATTCATAGACAGCAGTTTGCTAATAGCGTACGAAAAACAAGCGCAGTCAGAACTATTCGAGGCACTGCGAGACAGCTATCACGAATTATATATCAACATTTTAGTGGCGAGTGAATACATTTATCGGCTCATTGGAATTCTAGCTGGTAAGTCGCCGATGAGCGTTTGCGAAAGCAAGCAAATCAAAGAAGTGTTAGATAAACATGATACCACATTATTTCTTTCTCCACTGAATTTATTACAAATACCCTCGGAGGCAGTTCCACTGGGATTAGATTTTATGAAAAAATATAATCTCTTACCCAACGACGCATTTATATTGGCAACTTGCAAATTACAGGGCGTGGCAGTTGTAGCCAGTTTCGATTCAGATTTTAAGGAGGCGTGTGTTCAGGAAGGGATTATTTTGATAACTCAAGCATCAGAGTTAAAATTATTGAAATAACAAATTGATTTTCCTAAAGTCAGAGTAATTAATACTGATATTTTTAAAGAAATTTTAAATACATAAAGCTAATATCATGAAAACGTCTCCTATTATAAGCGATCAACTTGCCTGGTCTTTATTGCGGCGCGCGCTGGCGCTGCTGCTGATGGCACATGGTGTGGCTCGAATTTATTTGGGAACGGTGGATGATTTTGGCGGCTTTTTAAATATAAAAGGCTTTCCATTAGGCGTAGTTATTGCATGGAGTATCACGATTTTTGAAATATTGGGTGGTGCGCTATTATTTTTTAATTATTTTACGCGTTGGATTGCGCTGGTATTTGCATTGGAGCTTCTAATGGGGATTATTTTGGTACATGCGCAGAATGGCTGGTTTGTGGTCGGGGCTAGTTTGGGTGGTGTGGAGTATAGTGTTTTACTTATTATTTGTTTTAGTTTAATTGCATTGAGACATCATGATTCGGATGTAAAAAATTGACTATCAAATATTTTTGAATTGTAATGATATGAAACAAATATTACTTTTTCTCTTGTTGGGTGCTTTCCTGCCTCTTTTGGCACAGCCGAAGATAGATGTAAAAAAAGAATTTGAACTGGCGGCGATGCAATATGAAAAAATGCTCGCGGCGCATCCCAATACCGAGTGGCAGCCCTTTACTTCCAAGCCCGACGGCACTTTGAAAGATGCAAAATCGGATTGGTGGACGAGTGGTTTTTTCGGTGGTTCGCTGTGGTATTTATATGAATTTACAAAAGATAGTAAATGGAAAGACGCGGCGCATGAATGGTCGATGGCAATTGAAAAAGAGCAGCATAATACAGGGACGCATGATTTGGGTTTTATGCTGTATTGCCCATTTGGTAATGGTTTGCGGCTCACGAATAATAATGTTTATAAAGATATTATGCTTACGGGCGCTCAATCTTTAGCGACGCGCTTTGATCCTAAAGTGGGGGTAATAAAATCCTGGAATCGCTTTCAAAATTTTGATTATCCGGTGATTGTGGATAATATGATGAACCTGGAATTTTTATTTTGGGCAAGTAAAGTATCAGGAGATAAGCGTTATTATGATATTTCTGTTACACATGCGGATAAAACCATTACAAACCATTACAGACCGGATGGCAGCAGCTATCATGTCGTTTGTTATGATAATAATGGAAATGTAATAGCGAAAAAAACAGCGCAAGGCGCAGCAGATGAATCTGCCTGGGCGCGCGGAAATGCTTGGGGCTTGTACGGTTACACCGTGATGTATCGCGAAACGAAGGACAAAAAATATTTACAACAAGCGCAAAAAGCAGCGAATTTTTGGATACATCATCCCAATTTACCGAGTGATAAAATTCCATATTGGGATTTTAATGCACCCAATCTTCCCAATGAAGAGCGCGATGCTTCGGCGGCAGCGATTACGGCTTCGGCATTATTTGAATTGAGTAAATATTCTAAAGGGAAATTAAAAAAGCAGTATTTACAAACAGCGATTCAAACGCTGGAAAGTTTATGCGGCGAGGCTTACAGAGCAAAATTAAATGAGAATAATAATTTTTTAATCAAGCATTGTGTAGGTCATAAACCTGCAAAATCGGAGATAGATGTGCCGCTGGTGTATGCCGATTATTATTTTTTGGAAGCGTTATTGCGATATGATGCTTTGAAAAAGAAATCTTGATAATTATTTAGTTTTAATAAAATTTTATGGCTACCAAACGCCGTTTTTTCCAAAGCTGGAACTTAGATAAAACGCTAAGCTTGCTTGCTTTTTTAATTAGTTTAGGTACTTTTTTTTTATTATATTATCAAACCCGATTGACGCAGAAGCAGCAATACGCTTCGGTTTTACCTTATCTGGAAATTTTTAACCGCAATCCGCGTGCCGAAGATTATACTTTTGCAATAACAAATAATGGAATTGGCCCTGCCTTTATTGAAAAAGTAAATATTCATTATAATGGGAAAACATTTCGGATGGATCCTGCCAATTTTTTATACAGTGAAATTTATCCAAAAGATACCATCACCTTTGGGCACACCAATTTGCCAGAGGGAAGGGTCATATCACCCGGCGTAGTAATGGAATTGTTAGAAGTGCAGCAATCCTTAGAAGATGCACGTAAATTAAGGGCATTATTCGGAAGATCAGAAGCCGTTTTGGAAGTTATTTACACCTCCGTGTATGGCGAGAAATGGGTGGTAAGCAGTGGTAATTTTCCTATAAAAATAGATTAGTTATCCTATCATTTTATTCCAATTATTATTTTGTTCGGGCATTCTTATAATACGTTTGTCGGAAAAATAGTAGCACTTTGGAAAAAACTTTACAAAAGTGAATAAAAATAAACCATTTCTTATCAAAAATACGTATCTTTGAGCTACATGACTATGAAATTCGTGCCTGGCGGTTATATTGAAATATGTAAATCGCCGGGCATTTTAGAACACATAAACATATTTTACGCATTACAGGTCACTCAAATGAATCGCTCCTTCTTCGCTTTTTCGATGGCTTCTGCTTTGGAGTGCACTTCCAGTTTCCAATAAATATTTTTGATATGCGTACGGATGGTTTCTTTGTCCACATAGAGTTCCTGGGCGATTGAGGAGTAGCTTTTGCCTTGGGCGAGTAATTCCAGCACTTCTGTTTCGCGGGCCGTGAGTGGCGAATTATGATTCTTTTGGAAAGAAGATACAACCATGCGGGCAATATTAGTACTCATAGGCGCGCCGCCTTCCATGATTTCGCGGATGGCTTCAATCAAGCGTTCCGGCTTCATATTCTTAGTCAAATAACCGCCGGCGCCCTCGCATAAGGCTCTGAATACCAGGTCGTCATTCTCATAAACCGTCACTACAATGACTTGGGTTTTGGGGCGTATTTTTTTGATGCGGCTAATACCTTCGATGCCATTAATACCAGGCAATTCAATATCCATGAGCAATACATCGGGCCGAACGGATTCTACTGCTGCAATCGCATCTTCGGCATTGCCGTAAGTGCCTACAATATCATAATTATCAATTGCACCGATGAGGGTGGCAAAAGCTTCCCGAATCACATGATCATCTTCGACAATACATACGCGCGTGACATTGGGGCGATAAGAAGAATAATATGCCATTTTTTTAAAGTTGAAGTACGATTTACGAAGTACGATTAGGATTTACGATTTTTGTTTGTGCGGTGTTCAACTCAATTCTTACAGTTGTTCCAATTTCAGGGCAAGATTCAATTTTGACTTCCGAACCGATGCGTTTAGCTCGGCTTTGCATATTTTGCAAGCCATTGCCAGCATGATTATTGGTGGTATTAAATCCTATGCCATTATCTTTCCATTCGATTTTTAAAATACTATTATTCAAGGCAAAGCAGAGGCAAGCTTCGGTTGCCTGCGCGTGTTTGAGGGTATTGGTCATAGCTTCTTTGAATAGCATCACCAAGTGGCGGCTTGCGCCCATTGGTAAGGTAATCATTTTCAAGCTATTATCAATTCCTTGTACATCAAAATTGATGCCTGTGGTGTCAAAAGCATCATCAGCAAAATCCTTCAAGCGAATGGCTATTTCGTAACAACTATCGTGTTCAGGATTAATCGCCCAAATAAAATCCTTGGTTCCCTGGTACATTCGGCTGGCGTTGTCGCTTATTTTATTCAATAAATTACTGATTTCGCTACTGCCATTTAATGATTTAGCTTTAATCAACTCAGTCAGCAGTGAAATGCGTGTCAATGTATTGCCAAACTCATCATGAATATCTTGGGCCGCCAATTTGCGCACTCGTTCATTTTCTTCCAACTTTACTCGTTCTAATTCTACAGCTCGCTGTACTTTCATTTGCACCCGATAGCGGTAAGCAGAAATCACGACTACTGCGGTAAGCAGGCTTGTCAATAAATAAAACCACCAAGTGCGCCAAAACGGCGGTGCGATATAAATCGGGATTTTTAGAATATTATCTTCATTCCAGTGCGCTTGGCTATTAGCACCTTTTACTTCGAGGACATAATTACCTGGCGCAAGGTGTGGGAAACTAATATTGCGGCGATTTTTTATACCGATCCATTTGTCACTCAAGCCTTTCAAACGATAAGAAAACTCATTTTTATCGGGATTTGTAAAATCAAGCGCGGCAAAATTAAAAGAAAGGAAGTTATCTGTATGGCGCAATCGAATGATACCGCCATTAGCCAGTAGTTGTTCCAGCGGCTGTTCATTCTCTGCTTTTTTAAAAGAAGTAAGCGCGACGTGCGGTAAATGCTGATTTTCAACCATTTGCTCTGGTTTAAAACTGACCAACACGCCTAATCCTCCGAAAAAAAGTTCGCCATCCGGGCTTCGGCAAAAGCCTCCTGAGTTGAATTCGCGGCTTGCCAAGCCGTCGTTGGAATCATAATTTCTAAACAAGCCCGTTTGAGGATTAAAGCAGGACAAGCCAGCGTTCGTGCTCAGCCAAAGCCGATTGTGTTTATCAGGCAAAATACCATACACAAAGCTATTTGGCAATCCTTCTTTTTCGGTATAATGTTTGAAAGTGACTTTGCCTTCCTCCAGAATCAATTTGCTGAGGCCGCGAGGGCTGGCGATCCAGATTTGCCCTTTTGGAGTGCAATAAATATCCATGATTGCATTGTCAATCAAGGTTTTGGGGTCTTTGGGATTATTAAAATAGGATGAAAATTCTTTGCTTTTAGGATTATAATGAACCAAACCTGCATTCGTGCCTATCCATAATTGTCCATTTTTATCTTCTTCCATTGCGGAAATA
>JANRME010000315.1:0-30888 GCA_033761835.1 Saprospiraceae bacterium | reverse complement strand
GATAGACTACCCAATATTCCCGGACGCCATTTTCTTCGTACAACCGAAATTTATTATCTACTTCCTTTTTATTATTGCCGGGAGACAAAATTTCAATAATCCAATCCGGTGCGCCGATGCAGCCGCGATCATCGAGCTTCTCCGCATCACAAATAACACAAATATCTGGCTGAACGACGGAGTAAATTTCTTTGTTCGATTTTTTCTTTTTTTTAGAATCTAATAGCCGAACATCGAATGGCGCAGAATAAACTTCACATGGGCCAGCGCGCAGAAAATCAAATATAATACTTGATAATACGATAGATGCGCGTTGGTGTTTTCTACTTGGTGCGGGCGACATTTTGAAGATACGACCTTTGATGAGTTCGATACGCTCCTCGAATTGCCAAGTAAGATAGTCGGCATAAGTGTATGTGCCATCCATCGAAAGTTGGTCCAGACTGGTAATCATTTTACTACTTTTCTGTACCATAAAGATAAGCTTTTATTGTTTAACAATCTTTCCGCTTTTGATAGTTCCGCCGCTTGCCAATTGATAAAAATAAACACCTTTGGGTAAATCTTTTAAATTAATAGGTTTCAAAGATACAATACGCGCATCCCAACTCAAGCGTTGTACTTGCTGTCCGGTGGCATTGAAGAGTGTGAATTCCACTTCGCCATAAAAACCTGTCAATTGCAAAGTCGCCTCCTCCCAGGCAGGATTCGGAAAAATTTTAATGCTTGCATTTTTAGAAACACTATCGACATCGGTCGCTAATTCTAAAGCTTTTTGCACGGCCGCCAAGGCGTCAATTCTGCCATAACCGTAGGTATTATTAGGTATTTCAGCGCCAGAACGATTGCCACAATCTTGCGTAGCCACCATTGGTTTGGCGGTCTGTTCAATAATCGTTTCTATCATTTCTACTTGCCCTGCTAATTCAGGGTTGGCAGAGATAAGTAAAGCCACAACGCCCGCCACGTGCGGGCCAGCCATACTTGTACCATTCCAGGCAGCATAACCATCGCCAAGCACCGCCGAACGAACGCCTACGCCCGGAGCTACTACATTTGGCTTGATGCGTCCGCTTCCGTCTGCCGTCACTGCGCCGCGACTGCTGAACCCTGCAATGGTATCATTCGACTGCGAAGCACCCACAGAAAAAGCACCTTCAAAAATGGCTGCCGCATCATCAATAGAGCTGCAAGACGAACCGCTATTTCCAGCGGATTGAACTACTACAACTCCAGCAGCGCGAAGATTATTGATCGCAGTTTCCATCAATGCCCAATTGCTTGGGTTGCAACCTTCCATCTCAGGGCAACCCCAGGAATTATTGATGACATGAGGCGCTTTTGAAGGATTAGGATTTTTGTTATTCAGGTCGGTAGGCGCGAGAAACCATTCAAAACATTCAATATATGTCGTAGGGCTGCCATAACCGCGCTCCATATTGCGCGCCGCCATCCAAAGAGCGTCAGGCGCTACACCGATTTGATTGCCAAAGTTATCCTCCCCTACCATTGTGCCCATCGTATGCGTGCCGTGGCTATGATCATCGCAAGGGACTTTAGAATCTAATCCACAAGGATTGAGAGAAGGTGAAATAATCGAATCGCCATGCAAAGGACTAATCGAGTGAATCGCATCATGCCAATTATAATTATGATCAGCGGTAGCGCCATTCCAGCCGCGATATTTTGTTTTGATGGCAGGATGATCCCAATCATAGCCTGTATCCTGACCAGCTATTACTACACCTTGCCCGGTATAGCCCAATTCCCACACCTGATCCGCATTGATTTTTTGAATACCCCACTCCACGCCTTGTCGCAGGTGCAATTCATTTGCGCTTTGAAAATCGAGCGGCATCTGCATTTGAGTGGTGGGATTGGGGGCAAGGTATTTTACATCTGCCCTTGAAGCCAATTGTTCCATTAACTTCGCATCGCCTTTGGTATAAATGGCATTTACCAGATAAAAAGCGTGAAAAGATGCTTTCGCATTCGTCAATAAATCAAGGATTGATTTTTGCGATCGTTGTGCAAATTTTTCAAGCGTATTAAAAACAAATCTTCCTTTTTCTTCCTTGGTTTTCAGATTTTTAGCACCAGAAACATCTGCTTGCTCCTTCATCACAATAATAAAGTCTATCGATTTACCCTGCTCGGCTTTCGCCAAAACAGAGGCGTCCACCTTATTTTTCCAAGCACTTTGTTGCGCATTTGCAATGTTAAAGACCAAACAGAGCGACAGAAAAGATATAAAATGCTTCATGTCAACGTTTTCAGGATAATGTTATTAAGAATTTTAAAATGCGAAATTGAAACAAATAATCATTTTGCGCAAATCTAAACCCGCCACTTGACAAAGGCTTGACAATTTTAATTGGATAACAACAGTTTTAGGTGGTCTTTACAAAATAGTAAAATGTAAACGTCTTTCTTATTGATTCTCAATTAGATTTTACAAAAATTTTACCTCCTAAAGTTTTTTTGAAAGAATATTTGCCTTAAATTTAAGCTTCTTCAATGAAAACGGAAACCGGTTTAAAAGCGAATTACATGACGCACGAGACGACCCTTTATGACGCTTACACCGGAATGAGCCCTGCGGAAAAAAGCGCAGTGGTCAATTTCTTGTGTGAACATGACGAAAATACCAACCGACAAGGGGCAAAAGAAGCGGTGGAATATGCCATCAAGCACAAGCCTTCTTTTGGTGGTTTCGTCCTTACTGTCCACGAAGGGAGGCAAATTATAGCCGCCATCGTGGTCAATCGAACTGGTATGGAAGGGTACAATGCGAAAAATCTTTTTGTGTATGTAACCTTTCACAAAGACTACCGCAACGATGAAACGACGATCCGTGAAGTGATGAACAGAGCAATCGCCCATGCTGAAGGAGACGTTGCTTTTCATGTAGAGCCTGGTAATCCGGCGCTCAAATTCTACAAAAAGTTGGGTTTCAAGGCCCAATACCTCGAGCTGCGCTTTATTAAACAAGAACAACCGGCAGCTATCGCCTAAACAAACACCCCGCAACAACACTAAGCTCCAACACACGTTTCCCTGAACATTTTTAAACAAATTGATGGATTTTAAAACAAATGGATGCACTTTTGCTATCTTGCACGCATGATGGCGAAAGAAGATATTATTGCGCATTTGACGAAGGATGCACGACTCAAAGTAGTGATTGATTCCACTGAAATGCATAATTGGACAGGCGGCGGCAGTGTCTATGCTGACCTGTTGGGTTCTATTATTTCCCAACAAATATCGGTTCGGGCAGCCGCTACAATTCAAGAGCGTTTTTTGAATTTGTTTGAGAATGGGTATCCCCATGTCGAACAGGTATTGGCTTTTGACGAAGAAAAGCTCCGTTCAGTGGGCCTATCGCGCCAAAAGGCAAGTTATATCCGCAATATTGCTGAATTTTTCAAGCAAGAGAACCTGATTGACTATGACTGGTCGCCGCATCAAGATGATGAAATCATCAAACTTTTGACGCAAATTAAAGGTGTTGGGCAATGGACAGTGGAGATGATCTTAATGTTTACCTTGAATCGCCCGGATATTCTACCTTTGGATGACCTCGGCATCCGTCAAGCGATGATTAAATTGTATAGTGTAGCGGAAAGTGGCAGATCGTTGAAACCACGCCTAATGGAAATTGCCGAGTCCTGGCGGCCTTACCGAACTTATGCCTGCCGATACCTTTGGAAGTGGAAAGATCAGTAACTCCTCTAATAGCAATCGGGGTTATGCCTCTTCCAATTGCAAAAACTGCATTTCGTACAATTGCTTATAATGCCCGTTTTCGATTTTGAGTAAAGCTTCGTGTGAACCAAATTCTAACACTTCTCCTTTTTGAAGCACCAAAATATTATTGGCATGGCGAATCGTACTAAGGCGATGCGCAATGATGATCGAAGTGCGTTTGGCGATCAAGGTTTCTATCGCAAATTGAATCACAGACTCCGTTTCAGGATCAATCGAAGAAGTGGCTTCGTCAAGGATGAGAATATCAGGATTAAAAACCAATGCTCGAATAAATGAAATTAACTGCCGCTGCCCCATCGAAAGTGTTGCACCGCGTTCCATTACTTTATAATCATAGCCGCCGGGCAGTTTTTGGATAAATTCATGCGCGCCAATCATTTTGGAGGCTTCGATCACTTGCTCGCGACTGATATCGCTGTCGCGTAAGGTAATATTTTCAAACACCGTACCAGAGAAAAGGAATACATCTTGCAATACCAGGGCTACCCGCCGACGCATAGCATACAAATCAAACTCCCGAATATCCGTACCGTCAATCTTAATATACCCTTTTTGAATGTCGTAGAAACGATTGAGCAGATTAATAATCGTAGTTTTACCGGAGCCTGTACTTCCAACAATGGCAAGGGTTTCACCAGGATTGATCCGGAAAGATGTATCTTTCAAAACAAAATCTTCATCATTATAAGCGAACCAAACGTGCTCAAATTCTACTTCCCCTCGGAATCGCTCCGGCTTTAAATGCCCCTGATTTTCAATCCGGTCGTGTTGATCTAATACTGCAAACACGCGCTCCGAAGCGACCAAACCCATTTGCAAAGTATTAAATTTATCTGCCAACATCCGAATCGGACGGAAGAGCATATTGATATAAATCGGGAAAGCGATGAGTGCACCCAATGTCACTTCGCCACCAATCACGCCTTTTGCGCCATACCACACCATCAAGCCCAGCGCCGCCGCCGATATAATCTCCACCACCGGAAAAAAGACTGCGTAATATAAAATGGAATCGAGGTTCGCTTTGGTGTATTCTCTATTAATCGCTCTGAACTTCTCCGCCTCTTGTTTTTCGGCATTGAATATTTGCACCGTCCGCATTCCGCTAATTCGTTCTTGCAAAAACGCATTCATTCGAGCGATCTCGGTTCGCACAATTTGAAAGGAAATCCGCACTTTTTTCTGAAAAATATAGCTGGCAATCACCAGGAAAGGCAGCACCAGCATACAAACCAAGGTGAGTTTCCAACTAGTATAAATCATAAAGCCCAAAACGGCAATTACCGTGAGCATATCAGCGATCATCGTAATGACGCCATCCGAAAAAATCTGGTTGATTGCTTCAATATCATTGATGGTACGAGTGGTAGCAGTACCAATTGGCGTTCGGTCAAAAAACTTCAGGCGCAGGCTGGTAATATGTTGGAACACCCGCACCCGCAGGTCACGCACCACCGACTGCCCCAGCAAACCACTGGCATATTGAAAAATGTATTGCAATGCAAATTCTATCAACAATAATACACATAATACCAAAGCCATTCGGCCCAAGCCAGCGAAATCGTTCACAAAAATATAATCGTCCACCATAACGCGGATCAATTCCGGACGAACCACGGAAAGCGGCGCCAGCACTACTGCCAGAATTGCTGCGAAAGCAAAAAGACTACGATAAGGCTTAGCCAAAGCGATGACCTTAGCCAGCAGGGAAACATTGAATTTTTTATTTGGTGGTGTCGCCATCGGGTGTGAATCGCCCAGGCTCAAACCTGGATTTAATCTGAAAACAAGCTTATACGTTTATCAACAACGCAAATTACAAAAGATAGTTTTATTCCACGAAAATAAGATGTGACGAGTTTTCAAAACCTGCCACATCTATATCAAATTCTCATCTGCAAAGCTGAAATAACTGCTTTCCGCAATAATCAAATGGTCAAGCACTGAAATATCCAGGGTTTCCCCCGCTTTCCTTAGTTTTTTAGTCAGGTCAATATCCTGTTGGCTGGGTTGTAAATTCCCTGAAGGATGATTATGCACCAAAATAATACTCGAAGCCATCCCTTCAATCGCTTTGCGAAAAATAATCTTTGCATCCACTACCGTGCCAGCGACGCCGCCGAGACTAATTTGCTCGCGGCTCATCACTTTATTAGCTCGATTTAACAACAAAATCCAAAATTCTTCATGCGGCAAATCCATTAAAATCGGTGCAATCACATCATAAGCATCGCGGCTGCTTCGAATCTGCGGTCGCTCACGTATATCGGTCAGTTGCCTTCGTCGGCCTAATTCCATCGCTGCAACTATCGCAATAGATTTGGCTTCGCCCATACCTTTGAACTTGGTCAATTCAGCAATAGAACGACGCCCCAATTCATTGAGATCATTTTCAACTGATTTTAAGATACGCTGCGCCAGCGCAACCGCTGTTTCATCGCGCGAGCCAGAGCCGAGTAAAATCGCTAATAATTCAGCATCTGAAAGACTTTGCTTGCCTTTGGCTAAAAGCTTTTCGCGTGGGCGATCCTCTTCTGCCCAGGCTTTGATGGAGAGATTGTTTTTGGAGTATGCTTCCATGCGTAAACCCGTTTTTAGAATTTAGACGTGGAAGTTTTGAAAAAGCAACAAGCTTTGATAAAAAAATCCCGAACTTTACTTTTGGAGAAAGTAAAAACAAACGATGCACATTTTCATTGATATTTTTGAACGAAACATACGATTAACAGAAGAACGATTGCAGCATCTGCAGGAAGCACATCCTGAAATGGAGGGTCAACTTGACAACATTGCAACGACATTAAAATCGCCTGAAATAGTAATAACATCTATTTCTGATGAAAATGTGGAATTATTTTATTGTTTTTACACCGAAACCGTCGTAGGTGATAAATGGCTTTGCGTTATTATAAAGAACTTGGGAAATGATTTTTTCGTTATAACTGCATATTTTACAGATAAAATCAAAAAGGGCAATATAATATGGAAAAAACAGTGACCATATATTACGATAAAGAAGCCGATTATTTAGAAGTCATCTTTGAAAAAACGGTGGGTTATTTCCGAGAAACGGAAAATGATGCGGTAATGGAAAAAGTGAGCAACGATAATCGTTTGATCGGTTTTTCTATTATTAATGTATCCGATTTAGCTTCTGATCATCCTTTGAATGTGCAGTTATCTTTAGCAAGTTGATTCATAAAAACTTCACTTTCACCCGAGAAGAAAGACTCAAAAGTCGCAAAGTGATTGAACACCTGTTCAAAGAAGGGAACTCATTTGCACAATATCCGCTGCGGGTTGTTTGGTCAGAAATGGAGGAGCGGAAAAGTAATTTTCCAGTACAATTCGCGTTAAGCGTTTCCAAGAAAAAGTTCAAACGAGCGGTAGATCGCAATCGCATTCGGCGCTTGGTGCGCGAGGCGTATCGCCTGAATAAGCATATTTTGTATGAGAAATTGACAGAGCAGCAGCAAGCGACAAGCGACAAGCAAATTGCTTTGATGGTGATTTATACTGGTGCGGAAATATTGAGTTTTGAAGAAATCGAAAAAGCGATGCGCGAATTGCTGCGCCGTTTTGCAAAAAAATATCGGGCAGGCAACCAAAACTAATTGGACAATGCTCTTTAAATGAAGAACTGATTCAAAATACCGGATATTTCAATTTTAAAATTAACACTCCATGATGCGTTTGATCGCCTTGTTTGCCTTGCTATTGCTGACATTCCCAACTCATGCTCAAAAAGTTCTTCAAATAGAAAAGTATGGGCGTTATAAAACGAAAAAAATTCATATCGGCGAGGCGATCAATTATAAATTGTACGACGACGATGTATGGTACACTGGTTATATCGAGAATATTGAAGTAGAAAAGAATCTGCTGGTAATGAAGGATCGCTATGTGGATGTTTCTAAAATCGAAAAAATGCGCCGCCCGCTTCGTTGGAGTAAGCCCATGCGCAGTGCGCTTTACTTGTTTGGGGCTTCCTGGTCGGCAAATGCCTTTATTGGTACGCTCACCGATGGGAATAAAGATACGAACTATCGCTGGTCGGATGCAATAGTGACGGGCGTTTCCTGGATTACAGGTTGGATTATTCCTAAAATTTTCAAATACCGAACTTGGAAGTTTGGCAAAAAAAGACGCCTACGGGTGTTGGATTTGAGTCCAGTACCGGGAGGGAAGATTAAAGCGTGACTTAGGGATGTAGAGACTTGGTAACCAGGAGATTGAGTGACCAAGACAAGAGGTTATATAAAATATTCAATTGCTAATTCGTAACCCCTCAAACCCAAGCCTACGATGCATCCTATACAACTTGCCGTTAGATAAGAATGATGCCGAAAAGCCTCTCGATCAAATACATTGGAAATATGCACCTCGATAACGGGTGTCCGAATGGCTGCAATAGCATCTGCCAAAGCAATGCTGGTATGAGAATAGCCGCCAGCGTTGATGATGATGCCATCATAACTAAAACCCACTTCGTGCAATTTATCAATCAGTTCTCCTTCGTGGTTGCTTTGGAAATAATGTAATGTAATAGACGGATAGTCAATTTGCAGCCGCACAAAAAATTCCTCAAAACTTTCACGGCCGTAGATATCTGGCTCACGTGTACCCAGCAAATTCAGGTTTGGACCGTTGATGATGATGAGTTTCATGTATCAAGTTTTAGGTCGAAGGTTTCAGGTTTTAGGAGCAATTTAACACAAAAGTTACAATCTTCTCTGCATTTCTTCGACCATCTTGTTTTTCCAGGTAAAAAAATCACCCGCTTGAATATGTTGTCGCGCCTCATCGACTAACCAAAGAAAAAAACTAAGGTTGTGCAAGGTCGCTATTTGCATTCCCAAAATTTCGCTGCAACGAAACAAATGATGCAAATAAGCTTTGGAATGCTGGCGACTCGTAGGTGCAGGCGCTTCCGCATCAATCGGGTCAAAGTCGTCTTTCCACTTATTATTTTTGATATTGATAATGCCCTGAGCCGTGTACAGCAAGCCATGTCGCGCATTCCGCGTAGGCAATACACAATCGAACATATCAATTCCTAATGCAATACATTCCAGAATATTCATCGGCGTACCGACGCCCATTAAGTATCGCGGTTTTTCTTTTGGTAGAATTTTGCAAACCAATTCTGTGATTTCGTACATTTTTTCAGCAGGCTCACCAACTGACAAACCGCCAATAGCATTGCCTTTCAAGTCAAATGAAGCGACCGTTTCTGCAGAAGCCGTGCGCAAATCGTGGTAAGTGCTGCCTTGCACAATCGGAAAAAGCGCTTGCTCGTGACCGTATTTTGGTGCTGTTTGCTCAAATCGCTCTATGCAACGCTTGAGCCAGCGATGCGTCAATTCCATTGAGTTTTGAGCGTATTGATAATCGCAAGGATAAGGGGGGCATTCGTCAAAAGCCATAATAATATCAGCGCCAATTGTACGCTGAATATCCATCACATTTTCAGGCGTAAAAAAATGTTTAGAGCCATCAATATGCGATGCAAAGGTGACGCCTTCCTCACTGATTTTGCGCTGCTGACTCAAGGAATAGACTTGATAGCCGCCGCTATCCGTGAGCATTGGCTTCGACCAATTGATAAAATGATGCAATCCGCCTGCTTTTGCAAGTACTTCTGTGCCCGGGCGGAGGTATAAATGATAAGTATTCCCAAGGATAATCTGGGCTTTGATGATGTCGCTCAGCTCGCTTTGATGCACTGCTTTCACCGAGCCGACCGTGCCAACTGGCATGAAGATTGGCGTTTCGATGACTCCATGATCTGTTTCAATTCGACCGGTGCGTGCTTCTGAGTGAGGATCTTTATATTCTATTATAAATTGAGACAATATGTACCTTTTTAGATTAGAGCTTATAACGATTGCTATCTAATTTTAATAAAACAGCGATCATCACCGTGAAACCCAGTAAAGACGAGCCCCCTTTGCTGATAAAAGGCAAAGGAATACCAATAATCGGCATTAAGTTCATCGTCATACCAATATTGATAAAAATGTGAACGAACAAAATGCCTGCTACGCAGTAAGCATAATGCCTGGAAAAATTGGAGCGCTGTCGTTCGGCAATAATAGTAATGCGGTAGAGGAATAAAGTGAACAAAGCAATAATTCCAAAGCTACCAATGAAGCCCTGTTCTTCACCAATAGTGCAAAAAATAAAATCGGTTGATTGTTCTGGCACGTAATTGAGTTTGGTCAACGTGCCTTTCAAGTAGCCTTTCCCTTGCAAGCCGCCAGAACCAATGGCCAGACGAGATTGATAAACATTGTACAAAGATCCGCGAGGGTCTGCCTTGCTCGGTTGTAGCCAAACATTCAATCGGTCTTGTTGGTGCGGTTTTAAAATTTCATTAAACGCAAAACTGGCAGCAAAGGACAGTGCAGCACCCAGTATAATAGCACTGAGTACCAGGTTAATGTTTTTAGCGAGTTTCATCCGCCATTGTACAATAGCAAGCACAATGGTGATAAATAATGTAGCAATTAAAGCATAATTCCCCCAGCCTTCTCTGGTAATGAGATACGCACCAACCGCAACCGTAATTGCGCCAAGCATTGAATACCGGCGGTTGTCCTCAAAATTATACGCCAGTATGCCAATCCCAATAACTGTCAAAGTGGTGATAATATAAATTGGATCAATGACTAAGCTTAATACCAAAAGCGTTGCTGAAAAAAAGCCAACCACATAGTAGTTTGGCGACAAGCCTTCCCGATAGAGTACAATTAGAAAAGATAAAAATACAGTCGCGGAGCCAGCGTCGGGTTGCAACATAATCAAGGCTATGGGCAAGAGCAATATGCCAAAAGCGATTAATTGGGATTGTGTTGTCCTGAGATTGGTGCGATAATTACTAAGATAGGCAGACATTGCCAAACAAGTAGCAAATTTAGCAACTTCTGATGGTTGAAATGAAAATCCACCAAAGGTAAACCAGGCGGTCGCGCCTTTAATGGTAGTGCCAAAGAAAAGCACCGCCACTAGCAAGACAATACCCAGGATATAAAATAAATAGGCAAAGGTTTGCCACACTTTCCAGTCAAGAATGAAGATAATAGCAAAAACAAGCAAGGAAATACCCACCCAAATTAGCTGCTTCCCCGCAGAAGTACTTATAAAACTTATATCTGCCTCTCGGCTATAACTCACGGCGTACACCATCAACCACCCTACGGCGACAAAGGCAAGAAAAATAGAAAAAGTGATTCGATCAATATTCCTTATTCCTTCGGCTTCTCTTTTACTCCTCATGTGATGCTTTCTATTTGGCTCAATAAACACCGATCAACTCTGCCGGGCGCACTGTGTTGTCGCGCACCAGATAAGAACTGGGATAATCTCTTTTTAGCAAATACTGCAAGCGAATCGCTTCCAATTTGGAAGGGAAAGCCCCTGCATAAAGTTTGTACCAAGGATTAGCATGCACCCAATCCACTGGAATATTGGGGTATTTGTATTGAAAAACCTGTCGGGCGCTCTCCAGCTTTTGCCGATCGGGAGTTGCCAATACTTGCACCCGCCAGCCTTCTACCGAAGTTTTAGATTTATTGACCTCTGCAAAGCGTTCCATCATTTGAGTGATGACCGGCTCCTCTTTGATCTGAATATTTTGGGCATTCAAAGCAAGCGTACATCCGACAGCCAGCAATAGCAATATTCCCTTAAGCATATTCTATTTTTTGCAAAGATAAGCAATTGCTACTTATTTATTCAAAGGAAGGTACTTAGAATGCTGTTAATTATTGGTGAATCAACCTATTAGAATGGCGAATACAATGATAAAAGCAGTTTAATCATGCATCATCATCACACTGGAAGAACTCCCGATGCGAACCGCACCCGCCTCCAGCAAACGCGAGGCGTCTTCTTTCGTGCGAATACCACCTGAAGCCTTTATTTTGATTTGATTTTGAAGCAAGGTTTTTAATTTTTCAACGATCATAACGGTAGCACCCTCGCCGTTAAATCCCGTAGAGGTTTTTACAAAATCGGGTTTCACTTCTAAGCAAATTTCGCATAGCTGTTGAATTTCGGCATCTGTGAGCAGTCCCGTCTCCAAAATTATTTTAATCGTTTTTCCTTTTAAATGAGCAGCTGTGACAACGCTGTCAATATCATTTCTCACAAAATTCCACATTCCGCTTTTTACAGCGCAAATATTGACCACTACGTCCAGTTCGCTCACACCATCATCAACTGCGCGCTTGATTTCTTCCACTTTGGCAGCCGTGCTCGAATAACCCATCGGGAAACCAATGACGGTTGCTACTTTGGTAGGCTCGTTCATTAATAACTCGACTGCATTTTTTACAAAAAAAGGTGGTACGCAAACAACAGGGAAGTTGAACTGGTTAGCTTCTTTGCAAATGCGCTTAATTTCGTCCAAGGAACAATCCGCTTTAAGAATCGTATGCTCAATAAAATTCGCTAAGTCCATACTGGTGCGGGGTTTATAATGTTTCAACAGTGCAATTTCGTCAAATCTAATTCATCGTAATTTGGCGCAATATATCACAAAAAATTATTATCGCACCACATTTTCTTGTCATAAACAAGATATTTCCATAAAAATAAAGCGCATCTATTCTCTGGGTGCCTAATCTTAAAATCTCATCTGAACGCGTATCATGCTTTTATAAATTTTATGTAATGAAATTTGGTGGTTATTATTTTAAGTTTTAAATTTACTTTATTACATTAACCATACTGTATTATTGCATATTAAATTATTCAAATAAAATGCACGCTATCAATCAATTATCATTCTGGTTGTTATTTTATATAGGTTGTATCGTTTTTGTAGGGCTTCTAACTCTGGACATAGATGTAGCACGCAATACCACTATTTTCATTGCACTGATCGGTTGTTTTCTGCTGGGTATTTACATCAGAAAGAAAAATTGGTGGAATGCACCATTCAAATTATACCTGGTTTCTTCATTTGGTTTTTTATTCTACGTCATAGCAGCTTTAATCCTCAGTGTCAGTAGCTGGTGGTATGTAGGCCCTGTCGTCTGCTTTTTAGCTTATTCTATGGGCTTTTTATTTGCGAATCGGCGCTTATTGATTATGTATGCTGCGTTATTTAGTAGTATTTTTGCTTATTATTCTTTTTCCTGGTATCCTCAAAAAAGTTTTATTAAAGATCATACTTATACTACTGACAATCAGGAAAAAATAGATTTTGGAGATACTTCTCTGGCACTAATGGATGCCAAAGGCGAAAACCTTACCCAATCTTTACAAGGCAAAGTTATCCTCATAGAAACCTGGAACGAAAACTGTGGCAACTGCTTTTCAGGAATGCGCAGTTTGCACCCTTTTCTTCAAGAGAAAGAAAAATTATATAAAGATTTCAAACATATTTATCTATACACACGACCGCTTAGGAAACGTGAATTGCCTATAGAATCTGAAGAAATCTTTAAAAATAAATACCTGCCTTATGAAGATATGCTGATATTAGAAGACGAAAAACAAGTTTTTTATAATAAATATTTGCCGGAAGGATTTCCTCATTTTTTATTAATAGATGATGAGGGTAATATTATTTTTTCTTTTCAAGGATATAATAAAAATTTCAAATCTACCTACCAACATTATATTGAAAAGCAATTGGAAAAAGTCTTTCAGGACAACTCCTAAAGCATTGAATAATTATATCAGTATGCAGCCAACAATTTATAATATATTGATTTTCAAATAAATGTAAAAATTAAATACGCAATCACGATTTTATTTTAGTATTACATAAAAAAGAAAAAGCGCATCAACTCATCTGAATTAATGCACTTCTCCAAGCTCAAAGTCACCCGTCACCTCATCTCGATCTACGCCCTCCCGTGACAATGCTTGTATTTCTTACCGCTACCGCAAGGACAAGGATCATTGCGCCCAACTTTATCTTCCATCCGGCGCACGGTTTCTACTTTCGTTCGGCCGCTGACCGCTTCGGCCGCCTGGCGGGCAGCATCTTCCGAATCAGAACGGCTGGTTTTTGTTTTGCTCAAATCGGTTTTTTGCTCTCGTGCTTGCTCCAATGGCCGACCATCAGGCAATACCAGCATTCCCTTTGATAAATAAGAGGTAACCGATTCATTCACTTCAAAAATCAATTGTTCGAAAAGGTTGTAAGCTTCCATTTTATAGATGACCAGTGGGTCTTTTTGCTCAAAAGAAGCTGCCTGTACTGACTCCTTCAGTTCATCCATCGAGCGGAGATGCTCTTTCCACTTTTCATCAATAATCGTGAGTGTTACCGCTTTTTCAATATCCCGAACGATTGATTTACCGGCAGTTTTGATCGCTTTTTCAATATCAGCAGTGATGACTAAAGGATGCGAACGCCCGTCGCTGTAGGGCACCAAAATGCGCTTGTAATGATTCCCCTTGGTTTCAAAAACCTGCTTGATTTGTGGTAACAACGCACTCTTAATATGATCCGATTTGCGGAAGTAAAATTCGTAAAATTGCGTTTCCACTTGTTCGATCACATCATTCAAAGAAGCTTCGCGGAATCCTGCGGCATCCAGTTCGGGTACAAATCCAATCGTAGCCAAGGCTTCGCGTTGGAATCCTTCAAAATTAGCATCCGTCTTATTTTTCTCTACCAAATTTTCGATCTGCGAATGGAACATCGTATTCAAATCAACCGCCAAACGGTCGCCAGATAAAGCGTTGCGGCGTTTTTTGTAAATCGCTTCCCTCTGAATATTCATTACATCATCGTATTCGAGCAAGCGCTTACGAATCCCGAAGTTATTTTCTTCTACTTTTTTCTGCGCACGCTCGATAGATTTGGTCACCATCGAATGTTGAATTACATCACCTTCCTTGTGGCCCATGCGATCCATCAGTTTGGCAATGCGCTCCGATTGGAACAAACGCATCAAGTTATCTTCCAAAGACACATAAAACTGAGAAGTACCAGGATCGCCCTGGCGACCTGCGCGACCGCGCAACTGCCGATCCACCCGACGTGAATCGTGTCGCTCTGTACCGATAATCGCCAGACCACCAGCCTTTTTTACTTGTTCAGAAATTTTAATATCTGTACCGCGACCCGCCATATTAGTAGCAATCGTCACTTTTCCAGGTTTACCTGCTTCCGCCACGATCTCCGCTTCTCGTTGGTGTTGCTTGGCATTCAATACATTATGATCAATGCCTCGCAATTTGAGCATCCGGCTTAGCTTTTCAGAAATATCCACCGAAGTCGTACCCACCAACACAGGTCGCCCTGCTTCACTCAAGTTAACAATTTCGTCAATCACGGCATTGAATTTTTCACGAGCCGTCTTGAACACTAAATCCTCGCGGTCATCGCGCACGATGGGTTTATTGGTTGGAATAACAGAAACGTCCAATTTGTAAATTTGCCAAAATTCGCTGGCTTCCGTCTCTGCTGTACCAGTCATACCCGCCAGTTTGTGGTACATTCGGAAATAATTCTGCAAAGTGACTGTTGCGTAGGTTTGTGTGATTTCGCCAACTTTGACATTTTCCTTCGCTTCCAGGGCTTGGTGCAAACCATCGGAGTATCGGCGGCCTTCCATCAAACGACCAGTCTGCTCATCCACGATTTTCACCTCTCCGTTAATGACCACATATTCCTCATCTTTTTCAAATAGTGAATAAGCTTTCAACAACTGACTCATCGCGTGCAAACGCCTTGATTTTAAAGCAAATTCTTGCCCCAAAAGATTTTTGGCGGTTTCCTTTTCGGCTTTGCTTTGGGTTTCGTTACTATCAATTTCCACCATCCGCGAAGCAATATCAGGCATTACGAACATTTCGGGGTCTTCCTGTCCTTTTGCCAAATATTCTGCGCCCAGATCGGTAAGTTCTACCTGACGGTTTTTTTCATCAATCGTGAAATAGAGCGACTCGTCCACCAAGTGCATATTTTTCGATTGCTCCTGCATATAGAAATTCTCTGCCTTTTGGAGCGTCACTTTTACACCTTCTTCACTTAAAAACTTGATTAATGCTCTGGATTTAGGCAATGCCCGATACGCCCGCAGCAGCGCCATCCCTGCTTCGCCTTCCTGGTAGCCCAACTTGCCTTGTTTGAAAAGGGTTTTTGCTTCCGCTAAATATTGTGTTGCCAGTTTTTGCTGGGCATTGATAAGTCTTTCTACAAAAGGTTTGAGTATCACGTACTCCTCATCTTCGCTGTCTTGGCTCACGGGGCCGGAGATAATCAATGGCGTACGCGCATCGTCAATCAAAATAGAGTCCACTTCATCCACCATTGCGTAGTGCAGCTTGCGTTGCACCATTTCATCCGGAGAGCGCACCATATTATCTCTTAGATAGTCGAATCCAAATTCATTATTTGTACCATAAGTAATATCGCAAAGGTAAGCATCGCGGCGTTCTTGCGAATGCGGACGGTATTTGTCAATGCAATCGACAGTAAGTAGTAGGAACTCAAAAATAGGACCGACCCACTCGGCATCCCGGCGAGCCAGGTAATCGTTTACGGTAACAATATGAACCCCTTGTCCGCTCAAACCATTGAGATAAGCAGGCAAAGTTGCGACTAAGGTTTTACCTTCACCCGTCGCCATTTCAGCGATTTTACCCTCGTGTAACACCATGCCACCGATCAACTGCACATCATAATGCACCATATTCCAAGTGACATCGCCACCGGCAGCCATCCATTTATTATGCCAAACGGCTTTGTCCCCTTCAATTTTTACATAGGTTTTGTTGGATTTTGCGGCAAGCTCACGGTCGTGGTCGAGGGCAGTAACGGTAAGGGTTTCATTTCCATTAAAGCGACGCGCGGTTTCTTTCACTACGGCGAAAGCCTCTGGCAGTATATCTTTCAGGATGATTTCCAGTTCTTTATCGCGCTCTTCTTTCAATTTATCAATCTCCTCGAAAAGTTCTTCTTTCCTCAAAATATCTTCTTCATTGATGGCTTCCTCCTCAATGGCGTTGATATCTTTATCAATACCCGTCAAATGTTCGGCAATCCGAGCTTTGAGTTCTATGGTTTTCTGACGCAACGCATCATTGCTCAAGGATTGATATTCCTCGAAAAAATCATTGATTTGGTGTACAACCGGCATATAAGTATTTACATCCCGTTCATACTTTGTACCAAACATTTTTTTTATAAAACCTAACATATTTGGGAATTTCTACTGTTTTCTAATGAAGCAGAATTGAATAACCGAATAATAAGATTATAATGAATGTAATATAAAAATGGGATTTTGGGATATTTATAAAATATTCCAATTTTCCAACATTATATCCTTTCAGTCATCCAATATTTCAATCAATTGACGTACCAAAGTCCAAAAACTATACTTTTGTGACAAGATGGCACGTTTTTATAAACACTTAGCAAACTTACAGGGTTGAATGGAGAATAATCAAGTATCTATGCGATTTTTTTTCGGAATTATCATTTGTATCGGTTTTGTGACAATGCTGACTAACTGCCACGGCGATGGTGTCAAAAATATACGCGACTATTATTTTCCATTGAAACAACTCCAAGATGGCTTGGTGTATGAATATCACTCGGTCAACAACGATTCACTGGCACCCAATTACTGGTACTTTCGTTCAATTATTTTGGATTCGGCGGCCTATTTTACCGGCACGAATTACGCGCCCGACCTGACACCTTTGCAGTTTTCACGGGAGGAATTGGTCAAAAATGGTATGCTACTTCAGGATTTGCAATTATATGAAACCGATTCGACCGGCCAGCAGCAGCGCATCGAAGCGGAGATAATAGCGGGCAGCGTTTTCCCGTTTGAAGTAAGGGATTCAGGTGGCGTTTTTTTATACAAAGTGAGTTGGCAGCCACCTTCGATGGGTGGCGCAACGATGACGCTCATCAAAAATCGCCGTTACGCGGGCGATACGACTTTTGTTTTTCAAAATAAGCGCTATGACGTGGTAATATTTGAGGTCCGTGAACTTTTGTCGCACGAGCAGGAGGGCTTCTTCGAACGCGAATTTTCTACCGTTGAATGGTACGCCAAAGGCTTAGGATTGGTGTATTACAAGAAAAATATCGCCGATAATTTGATCTTGGAATATCGCTTGGCTGAGCGTTTTCCGATGGCAAAGCTGGAAGCGCTCTTTCGCAAAAAGTTGGAACAATGAAAAGATTTTTTATTAGGATGCTGGAAGGGTGGAGTGATGGAATATTGGAATATTGGAATATTGGAAGGAGGAATAAATATCCTAATATCCCGATTTCCCAATTTCCCCTTTTTAGAATAGGAATTATTACTTTCATCATCTTTTTGAGTATTGATAAAAGCGCAGCTCAAATTGCTCCACCCAATTTGATTTGTGTGAAAAACGATACCCTTTTTTGGAATACGCCGACCAATACATGTGGGGCTTTTCGAGCGTACAATATCTTTTTTAGTGAAAACGCGACGGGTCCTTATCAAATACTGACCACTATTATCAATCCCAACCAAAACAGCTATTTTCGAGCAGATGCCGGTAACCGTGTTTGGTATTACTACATGACGAGCGATTATAATTGCCCAGGGCAACAAAGTCTTAGCTCTGATACCTTAGATAATCGCATCCCAGAGCCGCCAAGATTGGCTTATGTAGGCGCAACGCCTGAGAACGACGTGGTCATAGGTTGGCGACCGAGTCCTTCTCCCGAAGTATTTGCTTATATCATCTCCAAAAATTCACCTTCTGGCACGATTACGGTTGATACTGTTTTTAATGGACTGGAATATATCGATACAACCGCACAACCCGATGCGCGAATTGAAATTTACTTCATTGTGGCGATTGATCGCTGTGGCAATAGCAGCCTTGTGCCGCCGCCGCATAGTACAATGTTGCTGAAAGCTGAAGGTTCCAGCGTTTGTGATCGTTCGGTAAAACTCAGTTGGAATGCCTATCAAAACTGGGATGGCGGTGTTGACAGCAATAAAATATGGGTGACTGAAAATGGTGGTTCGCCTAAACAAGTCGGATTCACAATTGGTAATCAGAATACTTTCACGTTTGCAAATGCCCAACCTGGTATCGAGTACTGCTTTTACGTGCAAGCCAAAGAAAAAAACAGCACGAATAGCGCTTCTTCCAATTTGGTATGCCTCACGGTGGACGTAATACCTGGAATTTCTGAATTGATAGCCACCAATGCAACGGTTACGCCCGATAATAAAGTCAATTTGACCTGGTTTTGGAATGATAATGCGCAATTAGACAAGCTGGACATCCTACGCGCGCAGGGCAATACCAATTTCTCTGCGATTGCTTCCAGCGTACCAACGCAACCTTTAACTCGTGACAACAATTTTCTTGATGAAAATGCCAAGCCTTCAGAACGCGCAGCTATTTACAAGCTACAAACCACAGATGCCTGCAATGTAAAGACTCAATCAAATACGGTTTCGACGATTTTCCTGGAAGTGCGAAGCCAGGGAACAGGAAACCTCCTCCAATGGACAAAATATAATAATGATTACGCATCTGACATTATTTACGAAGTGTACCGCCAACCCGACGGCAGCGCTCCTGTATTCATTGCTACCTATCCGGATGGAACTTTTGAGCATACCGATATTGTTGATGCTAATAATCCTGATGCTGTCGGCGCTTGTTATATTGTAATTGCTAAGGTCATTCTAAGCTTGCCCGATGGGAAAATGCTGGACGTGGCGTCTCGTTCCAATCTTGCTTGTGCAACTCAGGAATTGAAACTCTACATTCCGAATGCTTTCGCACCCAATGGCGCGAACAGAGAATTCAAGCCGATCTTGCCATTTGGAGAGCTCAGTGCTTACAGCATGGTCATTTACAATCGCTGGGGCGAAAGGGTTTTTGAAACGCAGAACATAGAGGAAGGCTGGGACGGCAAAGTTTCAAGTCGAGATATGCCACAAGGGGGCTACGTGTATCATATTCGGCTCACCCTGGCGGATGGCAAGCTCGCGGAATATACTGGTATGCTCATGCTCATTCGATAAACGTTAAAAAAATCTTATTTCAAAAAAGGAATGCTGGCATTATTCGGAAAAACGATTTACCTTTGCCATTCCAATGCGAAAATGGATTTGGACTTCCCATTTCCAACTTTGCACTTCAATAGGGTCGGATGGCCGAGTGGCTAGGCAGAGGTCTGCAAAACCTCGTACAGCGGTTCGAATCCGCTTTCGACCTCCAAAGTAAAAACCTCTGATGTAGCCATCAGAGGTTTTTTTGTTTAAAAAAAATTTCGACCCCGACCTTCGGTCGGGGAGGGAAAAAAAGAAAAAAGCGCCTTCGCTAAGCGCGTGTCGCCATAGCTTTAGCGGTGGCGCACGCTACGGCGAATAAAAAAGGGTAACAGTGTAAAAGCGCCTCCTCCGTCCCGACTTAGGTCGGGACTGCGGCGGCTAAAAAGGGTTAGTACCCGGCTAAACGGAAACCCCTATAGTAGCTCCTGATATCGGCAAGGCTGAAGTAGCGGTTGGACACCCGACAACTGTCATCAAGGCTGCTCCAGGACCCGCCACGAACCACTCGGCGAGCTTGATCGCCACCAGTTGTCCAGACGCTGCCGTCCTCCGGTGCACCCTCGTAATTCTCATGCCAGGCATCGGCACACCATTCCCGCACATTGCCGCTCATATCGTATAAGCCCAGTTCGTTGGGTAGCTTTAAGCCGACGGGCTTTGTTTCGTCATGGCTGTTCTCTCTATACCAACCCACTTCTTTTAATTTATTCCCGCCTGAAAATTGAAAACCTTTGCTTTGCTTACCACCGCGTGCGGCGTATTCCCATTCCACTTCGCTGGGCAACCGATAATTCCTTTTGGTTATTTTATTTAGTTTTTCAATAAAGATTTGCACATCATCCCAGGAAACTTGCTCTACTGGGCGGTTCGAGCCTTTGAAATAAGAAGGATTTTCGCCCATTACTGATTCCCAAAGCGCTTGGGTAACCGGGTATTTGCCTAAATGAAAGGAGGGAGCATGGACTAAATGTGCGGGTTTCTCCCAGCGATATGCGGATTCATCGTCATTGCCCATGCGAAAGCTGCCGCCTTCGATGCGAATTAGCTCGAAGGAGGTGCCATCGGGTAGCGTCTCGGTGTAAATATCCTTTGAAAGGGTTTGATACATCCATTTTCATTTAAGTTACAATTTTAATAAATTGATAGGAGTATTTCGTACTGAAAGGCTAATATTCTGGAGGATAAGTCCAGATACTGAATATTCGGATTAGCAAGAATATAGTTAGTATCAAAAAAGATGCTGAATAATTAAATAGTCGAGCAGTTTAATAGCCAAAAGTTAATAAAAATGATAATCAAGTTTTTATGCCAAATGCATCAGAATATAATAAAAAATATAGCACAATTTAATTTCACGCCCTTATTTACTTCGTTTTTTACTCATCATATTCATACAATTTCAAATCCTCAATCAAATTAATCAATTTCTCTCCGTAATGTTTATCGGTGGCGTAGCCTGCTTTTTTCAAACCCAGCGCCCAGTTTTTATAATCTTTTTTATCCAATTTAAATAAAGAGCGATAGCGATCTGCTTGCAATAAGTAACTATGTGCGCGGTAGCTCTCCCAGTCGTTTTTGTAAATGCGGAAAAAATCCTTATGCGAATCATCAGTATAATTGCTGCAATGCCCTTTCTTGCAACTGCGCGAAAAACATTTCATACCAAAGTGGTTTCGATTTTGAGTCGCCAATCTACTGTCGCCAGCGTCGCTTTCGAGCAGTCCTTGCGCCAGGATGATACTTGCCGGAATGCCAAATTTATCGCGCTCGGCTTGGGCGGTATTGGCGAAGCGCTTCACATAAGCTTCTTGCTTGCGGCGTTTGGCAATGCGTGCCGCTTCGGAGTCTTTGGTAGCGAAAGCGCCTTCCGTGTAGGTCATGTTGGAATAAGTATTCGCCAAATTATTTTTGGAAGCGACAGGTCGCGTTTCGGTTATTTTTTCATTTTCCAGCAAGGATACATTCATCGCACCCTGCGAAACAGGAGATTCTTTTGAATCCGCCTGAAATGAAATATTTTCGGGTGCTTCAAAAGCGGCATCCGCTTGCATCCCATTTAAATACAAATCAATACTGACATCTTTTTGATAAATGATATAAGTTAAAAATAAGAAAATCAGCACTTTGGGCCAGTGACGCCTTACCTTTTCCTGGAAATTATGCTGTACAACCTTTGGCTCATTTTTGGGGTCTTTCAAAAATGCAACATACTGCTTATTCATACTGTCAAGGATTTATGACTCGAAATAAAACAATTTGTTTTTTATTTGCAAATAAATTTAAAACTTTATGTTTAAAAAATATTTATTTGCGCAGCACCAGAGTCTATTAATTGAAACATTAGAGAAAAATTAGTGTAGTTCAAAGGCTTCTGTTACCTTTGCGAAAAATTTGAAAAACCAGAAAGAATGAAGAAATTATTATTTGCGCTGATGCTGCTTTTGTTGGCTATCGGCGCATCTGCTCAAAAATATGGTCACCTCAATTTTGGCAATTTAATTGCTTTGATGCCGGAAACCAAGGCTGCAGATGAGGAGCTGAAAAAATTGCAAGCTGATCTGGTGGCTAAAGGCGAGGTGATGGCCAAAGCATTTCAGGATAAATATGTGCAGGCTTTGAAAGATGTGCAGTCGGGCGCGCTTTCGCCGCTTCAACAACAACAATTGCAGGATACATTGGAAAAACAACGACAGGAAATTACTGCATACGAACAACAAATTACTCAGGAACTTCAAAAGAAAAGGGAAGAACGACTCCAGCCTATCGTCGAAAAAGCAGAAAAAGCCATCGCGGAGGTAGCCAAAGCCAACGGCTATGTGCTGGTTTTTGACACCAGTATCTTTAACGCCATTCTTTTTGCACAGGAAACGGATGATATTATGCCTTTGCTAAAAACCAAACTGGGATTGCTTGATCCAGCGCCTCCAAGCGCCGAGAAGAAGCAGTAGGGTAAGATTGATTATTTTAAAGTATTGTAAGAAAGTATAAATTATTTCCCTTTCATTTTCAAAAAATTGTGCAGCATTGCAGGGTCAAGAATGCCCGCTAATTGGCCGCTGCTACGATCATATACCGGATAAACTGTATTCGTATTTTGTTGAATATGCCAAAAAACATTTTTTAAGGAATCTTGCAATAGCAAAGGCTCGTATTTAGCGTCCAAAAAGTGCGTCACGGGCTGGTCGAAGGCTTTTTGTTTGACTGCTTTCATAATATTTGCCTCCGGAAGTACGCCCTTCAGGTTTTGCCATTGGTCAAAAACAAGGAAACTTTTCTCCCAGCCATGCGCTACAGTGTTGGCAATAGTTTCCATTGAATCGGTCAAATAAATCTTCGTAAAATTGCTGCGCACAATATCTGCAACGGTATAATTTTCTAAGGCTGTATCCATTCGCACCATTCGAAATTCATTGCCTGCCATCAAGAAAACAAATACTCCTATAAAAGCTGTGATGGGGCTGCCCTGCCAAATGCCATAGATTAATAGGGCGACCGCCAAAAATTGACCAACGTAAGCTGCGATGCGCGTAGCACGCATCCTGCCCAATTTCAAAGAAAGTAAAGCCCGAAGAACGCGCCCACCATCCATCGGGAAGGCTGGCAGCAAATTAAAAACTGCTAAGGAGCCGTTGAGGAAAATCAATCCAAATAGAAAAAGGTCGAGCGGCGTTAAATCACGTGTAAAAACATTACTCGATTTATTAAAAATGCTAAATAACTGTTCGCGTTGATCTTCCGTCACCGACAACAAATAAGGTGACAATAAAGCCATGATGCCAACATTAACTAAAGGTCCTGCAATAGCTACATAAAATTCCTGCATTGGTTTTTCCGGCAAGCGTTCGAGCCTAGCAATGCCGCCAATTGGCGACAAAATGATGTCGCGGGTGCTTACCCCATAACGACGTGCGGTGAGCGCATGGCCAAACTCGTGCATCACGACGCAAACAAATAAAGCCAATACGAACATCATAGACCAAGCGATGGAAGCCCATCCCCAATTGCCTACAAAACCTTCGTATAATACCCAAACAAAAACCAAACCAAACGTCCAGTGGATTTGCACCGGAATACCAAATAATTTAGCTATTTGAAAAGAACCTTTCATCTACATTTTTTTACAATCATTAATCCGCTCTCTCAGCGATACGTCCAGAGCGGAAATACCGAGCCTTTTTCATAAACATCTTTTCCGGCGGGTAGTTCCAGAAAACCATCTGCTTCCGTCAAATTTGCCAAATCGCCAGAGCCCCCACCCTCCAAGGGTATTGCCAAGAGATGCCCAATTTCATTGGATTCTAAACGGATTTGCAAAAAATAAGTCAGATTGGGTTTGAAATGAATATCCTCATTCAAAACGGCAAATTTGTTTTTTAACATATCTAAACCCAAACTTTTTCGGAGCCAAGGCTCGAAATAACGCAAAGTACATATAAAAGCGGATACCGGATTCCCAGGCAAGGCAAATATTATTTTTCCTTCCAAAGTTTTACCAAACCAAAAAGGCTTGCCGGGGCGTTGTTGCACTTTGTGAAATAATTTTTGCACACCAAGTGTCGCCAAAGCATCTGGCACGTAGTCGAGTTTACCTTCTGATACGCCGCCGCTCAACAAAACGACATCAAAATCGGACAAAGCTTGTTGCAAGCCTTGAATCGTACTATTGCGCTCATCGGGCAAGTGCAATCGGGTCGCTTGTATTTTCCATTTATTTAAAAAAGATTGAATCGTGTAGCTGTTGGACGACCGAATTTGATGAGGTAGAGGCATTTTTTCAATTTCCACAATTTCATCGCCAGTAGAAATGATGACGACGCGTGGCAGCTTTTTCACTTGCAAGGTCGCTTTGCCAATGGTAGCAGCTACACCAACCTCCGCCGGAGAAATCAAGCGGTTTGCCGGTACGACCATTTCTCCTTTTTTTTGATCAATTCCTTGGATATGAATATTTTGTCCAATTTTTATGGTTTCTTCTATCACTTTTGCCACCCCATCCTTGATTTCCAAATCTTCGTAACGAATTACCGTATCTGTATTCTGGGGGAGCATTGCACCGGTCATCACTTCGAGACAATGCCTATGATTTTGCAAAATAAACTGTGGCGCTCCGGCGGCCTGCATTCCTACTATTGGAAATTCGCGCTGCCCCTCTGCAAATGATTGATAATGAATCGCAATTCCATCCATCGTCACCCGATCAAAGGGCGGAAAATCGCGGTCGGCAAAGAGCGGCTTCGCCAATACACGCCCAATGACTTCGGTGATGGGAACAGATTCTACGCCAAAATCGGCTGCCTTTTCCAACACGATAGCGCTTGCAGATTGGACACTTAGCATTATGTTTTAGTTTAATTGGTGGTGCTGCGGCGCTTTGGGCACAAGCGTTTTCGAAGTAAAAATTAATATTTGAATAATTAAACCCATTACGATTATTAGTAATGCATCTAAATTGGTGAGTAGATCGGTACTCGCTGCCATGCGGCCCGAGTCTTCCTTCATTTTTTTGCCTACTTCTATCTGGATTTGGCTTAACTGCGTGAGTTCTTCTTTCGCGGCAGCAAACAATTTTTCAAAAGCATCCACGCTGATTTCAGGGGCTGTAGCATTTTTCAAGTCTTTCATAAGTTGCCACTCCAAATCATTGTAAGCGCGAAGTCCCCGCTTCAAGTCTTTCAACAATTTGCCCTCCATTTCTACCAGATAAGTCGCTTCAAAATCTTGTATAAGTGTATCCATCGCATTGTTATGCACTTGGAGTTGTTCTATATCCGCCTGAAAATTTGATGGCGTTTTTCCATTAAAATATCGATCCAAGATGAGTCGCTTTTGGTACAAATGATCGGTGAGATGAAAGACATAAGTGGCTGGCAGCAGTCGATCTTCATAAATAGAAGAAAATGAATCATTTATATTCGAAATATTTCGTCGTTCCAAAAACATATTCACCAATACCGCCACGCAGATAATTGCCAACAAAAACGCAGCTTTTATCTTGGGCTGAATGCTAAATACCCACTTCATGTTCGCTTTCTTTTACCTTTTAGTTATGAAGAAAAACAATCTCCTCGTACTCAAAAATACATGAAAAACATCAGAACACAAAAGCACACTTAACTTGAATCACTCCGAATCCAATTCTTGCGGATGCCAGAACAATTGTTTGAAATCACGCACCCGGTCTTCTTCAATCACCACGCCTTCTTGTTCTAATAATTCTTGCATCAATGAAGGCGGATTAAAATGATGCCGCCCACTGAGCTCACCTAAGCGATTGACTACCCGATGCGCAGGTACACCGTCGCCAGAGGAACATTGGTTCAAAGCCCAACCCACCATACGCGCTGCGCCCAGCGACAGGTAATCAGCAATCGCGCCATAAGTAGTCACACGCCCATAAGGCACGCGACGCACCACCTCATACACCAAATCGAAATAGCTTTCATTTGCCATAATTTGTACTTTTGCGGCATTACAAAATATAAATTTTTTGCATTCCAATGCTTAAAACAAAAATAAAAGCCGGCCCGATTACCAATTTGACCGATGCGCGCTATTTCGCTGCCCGCGAAGTGGAGTGGCTCAGTTTTGATTTTGACGAGGCTTCCGAAACTTATCTATCTCCTGCACAGATGAGCGCCATTCGTGAATGGGTGGACGGAGTGCAATTTATAGGTGAGTTCGGAATAGCTTCGGCTGCTGATATTCGCCAACAAACACAAGCACTAAAACTGGATGCGATACAAGTGAATATGTTGACGAATATAGAAACCCTGATTGATTTGCAATTGCCGGTGCCAATTTTCAAGGAAATGGTGATAGAACAGGAAATAACACCAGAAGCGTTGAATGCGCAATTGGAATTATTTCAACCCTGGGTACAGGTGTTTATTCTCAATTTTGAAAAAAATAATATGGATTGGCAAGACCTACTGGCAGGCAAACCATTTTCAATTACAGAATTACAGGATTGGTGTAAACGTTTTTCTATTGTATTGAGCATAGATTTTCAAAAAGAAATGTTAAATAATTTTTTAAATGTGTTACCATTTTATGGTTTATGCGTCAAAGGAGGAACAGAAGAAAAGATTGGATACAAGTCATTTGAAGAGTTGGATGAAATTTTTGACTACTTAGAAGAAGTGGAACAATACTAAAATAAAACTTTCGTTTGTATATCACATATTTTTATTTTGCAAATATTTTCCTATATTTGCTTTGAAATACAAAAATTTACGCAGATTAAAAACCGAAGGAGCGTTCTTAAAATTGGTACAATATTTGAAACGTTCCTACAAAGTTCACTACAAAACAACATTATTATGAGAAAGCAAAAAAATGAAACCATCACCCTGAAAAAGGGCAAAAACAACATCCAACTTGACTACGCGGAGCTTCGCAAAGCAGTATTGGTGCTGCGCGCGATCAACCACAAGCTGCGTCAGCGGATCGTTGACTTACTGGAAGAACACGGAAACATGACCGTGACCGACATCTACATCAAACTTCGTTTAGAGCAATCGGTTGCTTCGCAGCACTTAGCGATTCTTCGCCGTGCCGGAGTGGTCATTACGGAACGTCAGGGCAAATTCATCAACTATTCATTAGATAAGGACCGTTTGGCTCAGATTTCGCGCTTAGTTGAAGAATTAGCTGCTTAAAATATTAGGCGTAATTCTGATTTTTTGTAATTTCACATAAATCTAAAAAAGCTGTGTGAGAGGTTCGTCCTCCACAGCTTTTTTCCCGTTTCCCTCCTGAGCTTTGAGTTGGCAAATATGTTCTGATTGTGATTGCAAGCCATTCGCAATGAGGCTCTTATTTTGTAATTTTGAAAAAATCAATAAAAAACGCATATTTGCTAATCTTATTTTAGAAACTACACACAACACAAAAAAACTATGAGAAAGGCTAAAGTGAACATCAATCACGAGAAACTCCAGGTTTCTTCTGACATTCTGAGAGCCGTAGCGCATCCGCTTCGCTTGAAAATCATAGAGTTTATTGACCAAAACGAAATGATCAATGTCAATAAAATCTATAATAACCTCAAGTTGGAGCAATCTATCACTTCGCAGCATTTGCGTATTTTGCGCATGGCCGGCGTGGTACAAACCCAGCGCGATGGTAAATTTATTCACTATTATCTGGATTATGACAAATTGCAAAACGCCGTAGCTGCGGTCAATGTATTTTTGCACGAACCCAGATAAACAAATGAGCCAATTCCCCCCTTTAATGGCAATTTTCTCAAAGCAGGTTTAAGTATATACAATCCTCAAATTTACACTCCTCACTTTAAGGCAAGTTTAATATCTAAGTTCCTTCTCTTCAGGAATGGTATTTTTTTTTGCCTGTTCAAAAAATTAACTACCCATTTTATTCACTTTCTGTGATATTGCACATGAAAGCTGTTAAAATTATTGCCTTTGTCAAGCAGCGAAAACATTAGCGTTTCTGAATATGTTTTGAAAAAACACGATACCTAAAATTTTCGCAGATGGCAAAACGGTTTACGCATTTGGATGCGGCAGGCAACCCTTCGATGGTGGATGTGGGGGAAAAGGCGATAACACGGCGCATGGCGCGGGCGCGAAGCATCGTGCTTTTGCCTCTAGAAGTATTGAATTTATTGGAACAAACGGAAATTAATACCAAAAAAGGGCCGGTATTTCAAACAGCGATTTTGGCGGGAGTGATGGCAGCAAAGCGCACGGGAGAATTGATTCCGCTGTGCCATCCCATAGGCATGGAAAATTGCCAGATTGATATTCAAGTAAATGGACAACAAGAAGTTGTGATTGATTGCACTGCAACCGTGACCGCAAAAACAGGCGTGGAGATGGAGGCTATGATGGGTGCAAGCATCGCAGCACTCACCATTTATGATATGTGCAAAGCCTTTTCACATGATATTATTATAAAAAATGTAATGCTCATGGAAAAAACGGGCGGGAAAAGAGATTTCAGAAGAGATGAACACCTTTAGTCTTTTACATGAAAGCAAAACCCTACGCCATGAATGTTTTCAATACGAATACGTGTATCATCATTAAGGTATTTGCGTAAGCGAGAAATAAAAACGTCCAAACTGCGCCCTAAGAAGTAGTCATCCTCGCCCCATAATTCTTCCAAAATCGTAGAGCGCTTGACCACCTGATTGCGATGTGCCGCCAAATAACGCAGTAAATCGGCTTCTTTTTGCGTAAGGCGCTTGCTATGCCCATTGTTGACAAGGGTTAGGTTGGAATAGTCCAATTGATATTTACCCAATTCGATATGCGTTTGTGGCTTAGGCTGTGTCACTTTGTTCCTGCGTAAGAAAATCTCAATTTTTAAAACCAATTCTTCGATACTAAAAGGTTTGGTAATATAATCATCGGCGCCCAGCTTCAAGCCCTGGATTTTATCTTCTTTGAGCGATTTGGCGGTCAGAAACAAAATAGGCACGTGCGGGTCGGATTTACGAATTTCCTTAGCAATAGTGAAGCCATCTACTTCCGGCAACATCACATCGAGCACACACAAATCGAATTGTTCCGATTGCAATGCATCCAAAGCTCGTTTGCCATTCAGGTAATGAGTGACTTGATAGCCCTGCAATTCTAAGTTGTCGCGGGTCACAAAACTCAGGCTTTCGTCGTCTTCAACGTACAGAATATGAGCTTTTTTGTTCATGGCAGCGTTTTTGGGTGGTGTTCAATAGACTCAATTTTGCTATTTTTCAATAGGCATACAAATACTTATTCGAGTGCACTTGCCTTCTTCACTTTCCAATTTGATTTTCCAGCCGTGCTTTTGACAAATAGTTTTCACATAGAAAAGCCCCAAACCAAAGCCTTTTACATTGTGTATATTGCCGGTGGGGACACGATAGAATTTTTCAAAAACCTTGGGCTGTTGTTCTTTGGGAATGCCAATGCCCTGATCCGCTATTACAATTCGCACTTGCTGATCTTGTTTTTCTGAAATCAGCGTGATATCAGGGGCATGGCGACAATATTTTGTGGCATTATCTAATAAATTGTACAGCACATTCGACAAATGCAAGCGATCGGCTTTGATAAAAATCTGTTCTCCCGCGATTTGTGTTTTGAGTTGTCCGCCGCTCTTTTCGATTTGCAATCGGACGCTGGCGACAATATCGTGCAAAAATTCCTGTAAATCAATCTTTTCCAGCTTGAGAGCGAAATTGCCGCGCTCGATGCGTGCCAGCTGCAACACATTTTCTACTTGATTATTGAGCCGTTGGTTCTGATCTTTGATAATATTCGCATACTGTAAAAGTCGTTGATCCTTTTGCACTTGTGGGTTATTTAAAAAGACATCCGCCGAGATTTTGATGGTGGAAATAGGCGTTTTAAACTCGTGGGTCATATTATTAATAAAATCCTTTTGCATTTCCGACAAGCGCTTCTGCCGCAGGATCACGAACAATGAGTAGGTGAAAAATACCACCGTGACCAGTAAAATAACCGAAAAAATGAGCGACAATTGCATTTTGCTGAACAAAAAGCCGGAACGCGTCGGGAATTTGACGCCGAAATAATACGTAAACTCCTGGTATTTAGGGAATTTACTCACTTCCACATTTGCCTTTTTATCATGCGAATAGCTACAATAATTTCCATATACCATTTCATCGGTATGACAATCGAATACCGCGTATTCAAAGTCAATATTGAGTGCTAAGGCCTCCAATTCGCGTTGCAAAAAATACTCTAAGTCTTGTGTATCAATCTCATCTGCGATATTGACCTCGTAATAATTGGTAGTGCGCTGTCGAATAATATTCCGGGCAGGCAAAGTTGTGCCACTTAATTCGGACAAAGAGCGAGCCACATTAAAGAGCGCCAAATGCACTTTTTTGTTGAATTCTGCTTCGTTGATGTTCCAAGTACTCAACACCCAATAGGTCTGCATCGCAATAATGCCAAAAATGGCGATTGCGCCCAAAATAACGACCCGTGTGATGGTACTGTTTTTCATTTTTTCTTTGTGCGAAAGTGTTGTGGGGTTTTGGTATTAAAGTGTTTTGGTGTTAGCGTGTTTTAGATGATACAGATTTCAAGCACTAATAACA
>JANRME010000314.1:0-7260 GCA_033761835.1 Saprospiraceae bacterium | reverse complement strand
TCTAAATAAAATAGAATGATATTTCATTTTTATGCATGAAAATTTAATCCATGCATCGTCGCTTTTACATACCCTTTTCGGATGGTAAAATCTCCAAATCGCTCCTCCTCAAAGCGTTCCTGCGCATACCGTGTAATAATCGGACGCAATTCATTTAAAATGCCTTCCTCATCCAGCATTTCTTTATATAACTTATTTAATCTTTCCCCTTTAAAAGAAGCACCTAAGTATAAATTGTAACGTCCAACCGCACGCCCGACTAAACCAATCTCCCCCAGATACGGACGACCGCAACCATTCGGGCAACCGGTCATCCGAATGATAATCTCCTCTTTATCAAGCCCATTCTCATATAAAATTTCATCAATTTTTGTAATCAAATCCGGCAGGTAACGCTCGGCTTCTGCAAACGCCAGCGAGCAGGTCGGCAAAGCCACGCAGGCAATCGAGTTTAGCCGCAAACCAGTTTTATTTAGTTCCGGCAGCACTTTATAATGATCGAGTAATAATTGTATGACGAGTTTATTTTTCTCTGAAATGCACCGAATTTGCAGATTTTGATTACCCGTTACTAAAAAATCACCATCATGAATTTCCGCAACTTTACGTAAAGCCGTTTTTAGTAAATAATTCTCGGTATCTTTTACCCGTCCGCCTTCAATAAATAACAAAACATTATGTGTGCCATCCATATTTTGCGACCAGCCAAACACATCCCCCGAACGGGTAAATAAATACGGTGCAACGGGTTCGAGTTTAAAGCCCATCCGCTGTTCCAGCTCTTCCGTAAAGGTCTCTAAACCAACGCGATCTATCGTGTATTTCATCCTCGACAGCTTTCGGTTTTCCCGGTTGCCCCAGTCCCGCTGAATGGTTACAATACTTTCAACGGCTTTTATGATATTTTCCCGCGTCACAAAACCCAGACGGTTCGCCAATCTTGGATAGGTTTCGGGCATGCCGAAGGTCATTCCCAAGCCGCCGCCCGCCACGATATTATATCCAATTAATTCTCCATTTTTTTCAATGGCAATTAGACCCACATCATTCGAGTAAATGTCGGTATCATTATAAGGTGGAATCGCTATTGCAATTTTAAATTTTCGAGGTAAATAAGTCTTGCCGTAGATCGGTTCCTCCTCATCCTCGATTGGGCTGGCGGCAATTTTGATCGTTTCTCCCTCATCCTCAGCGCCTTCCGTTTTCAGCCAGATTTCATGATATGCTGCGGTTTTTGGGGTTAAATGCGCTGAAATTAACGCCGCATCCTCATACGCCTGCGCGTGTATGCGCGACTGGCTGGGATTCGGGTTGCACATTACATTTCTATTTACATCCCCGCAGCCGGCGAAGCTATCCATTAACACTGCATTAAATCCCTGAATCGTTTTTTGTAAATCTTTTTTTAATATGCCATGTAATTGAATGGCTTGGCGTGTAGTTAATTTTAAAGTGCCGCTGCCATACTGTTCCGCCAATTCATCCAAACGCAGCCATTGCTGGGGTGTCACGACGCCACCCGGCACACGAATGCGTATCATAAAGGAATATAATGGTTCTAATTTCTGGCGTTTGCGCTCACTTTCCAAGTCCCGATCATGCTGCTGATACGAACCGTGAAATTTGATTAATTGCGTATCATCCGCCGCAATCGAGCCAGTTACCTCATTATCAAGGCTTTCCAAAAGCGTTCCGCGCAACAGATTACTCTTGGATTTAATGTATTCAACTTCAGATAATTTTTTTTCTTCGGACATATTTATTTCGTTTGTATGGGCGAGCTTCAGTCGCCCTTTATTTATTACATCGGCGATTAAAGCTCGCCGGTATTATTTACGCCAATCAAAATTGTGAAAATAAAATAAACGTATCGCGTGAATGTTTCTGAAATTATTACCAGATGATAATTGCTGAAAAAGATTCATATAACCGAAATGAATCTGACTGTGATCGGTGACTTGATACACCAATCCGCCAAATAAACGGTTCTGATCGAAATAGTTATAGATAATCTTTTCTCCAAAATTGAAATGAATTTCATCATTTATTAAAAACTGTAATCCACCCGGTGCAAATTTTTTATTAGTTAATGGTAAAAACAAGGCAAAATTATAGCGAATACGCCAGTTAAAATTATACCCATCCGCCAATTCATCATCGTTCAGAATTTTGCGCCGGAAGCGTTCTTCCAGGCGAATCCATTGCATCAAACGAAGTTTTTCGCTACGCGTAAACCATTGAATTTGTTGCCAGGGGCGGTGTTCGGGTTGCGAAATATTCTCGTGTCCATCGGTCGGAAAATGATTGATGAAAGCATAACCTGCGGTCAATCTTACATCATCTGCTAAATAATGGGTTAATCCCAAACGAATGATACCAATGGAAGGCTCGCCCACAAAATTATCCTTCATCCGAAAATGATAATCGCCCCAGATGCCCCATTTATTAGTCAAGCGCGCTTGATTGAAAATGCCAAACCAGGTTTGACGTTCGTCCATAACTTTTTTTTGCGCAAAAAGAGAATTTGAAATTATTAAAATAAAAATTAATTTTATAATAAATCTTATCATATTGTCAAACATTATTTAGTAAAAGATTTGCCAAATCATAAGATTTAGCAAATCTTTTAAGAGCATTTAAAGACTATATCGCAACGTAACACCATACGTCCTGGGGTCGCCCAGCACTCCAGCGTAGTGCCCGGCATTACCCCCAGCAGGGAGTAATTGTTCAAAATAATTCTCGTTGAATAAATTGCGGCCCCACACAAAAAGGGTGACGCCTTTAGAAGCCCGAAAGCCGATCTGGGTATTGAAAATCGTGTAACCGTCAATATTTAAAAATTGCGAAGGGGATGGGCTCGATGAAAACGAGGAACGATAATAAGCGTTGAGTCCCAGAAAGAAATCTCCGTCTTGCTTGAAGAATTTTCCGGCACTGAAAACTTCCCCGCCAAAAGAGCCAATCCATTTCGAGATACCAGGAAGCGTGCCTCCTGAAATATCCTTGAAAGCAACTTGCACGCCATCAACGGTTAACCCGGTTTCTTCCAGAGGAAGCGGCGCATTTTTAAAAGTCACATATTTGCCTTCGGTGTAAGCAGCAGAGCCATATAGGGAAACATGTTTTCCAATTCTTGTGTTAACATCCAACTCGACACCACGCACATTTACTTCGTCTGCATTGGCGATATAGCCCCGATTAACACCCAACTCCGGAGACTGCACATTTGTTTGATAATCATTAATATCTGTATTATGAATAATAAGGTTAATGGTAAAGTTTTCAACAGGTGAAGTCTTCACTCCAAATTCAAAATGCCTTACATCTTCTGGTTTAATAACTGCCAGTTCTGTTGCCGGCTTACCGCCAATGGTTGGCAGACCAGCGACGTTCACGCCTACGGGTTTGAAGCTGGTGGAATAGGTGGCAAAAGCATTCAAACGCTTGCTGGGTCTATATGCCAGCGTGAGCTGATAGGTTACGTTATTCTCATCGGCGTCGGCTACGTAAGATTGATTGCTATAAACGCCATTTTTCAGCCCCTGAAGCGCTACTTTATCAGCTTGGGTGCCTACATATTTTGCAGTATCCAGCCCACCGTAAGTCACTCTATCATATACGACATCTTTTTGATCATAGTTATAACGAATGCCAGGCAACAGGTGCAAGCCTTTCACCACTTCCCAATCTACATTCGCAAATGCCGCTGCACTTTTGGACTTGATCGAAGCCTTTGTGCTGATACCGTACCCCTCAAAAAGTTCGGGGGTCTTCCACAAGGCACTGGTTGAGCTTTGTGAAAAGCGCCATTGTGCAGCGCCCGATTCTTCCGTACCGGTGATTTTAACCTCTTGATCTATATAAAACAAACCAATGACACCGCTCAAGCGATTACTGAATGTTCCGGCATAGCGAATTTCTTGCGACCAATTGCGGTGCTTGGCTGGGTTTTGTGATTTTGCTAATGCTTGCAGCCCCGTAAAATCACGGTCATTGGAAGGATCCCAATCCCAATAGCGCCAGGCAGTGGTGGAAGTCAAGGTTCCGGGGCCTACTTTTGTGTCAATGTTGAGCGACGCTCCCCCCAGGTCATTGCCGGAATTCCAAGGAGTATCGTGATCAATTTTTCGGTCGAACGCATTCAAACTTGGCAAAGTGTATTTCAAATCGGCAATAATCGCATTAAATTGTCGGTAAGCTGCGCGCTTCGTTTGCGCCACGCCTGCCACCACTTGCGCATACCCGTCCGGGCGCTGGCGAGAGGCATCGGCAGCCAAGGTAATGGAGGTATTAGCGGAAGGCGTAAACAACAATTGCAGTCGAGCGCCTACATTGTTAAGTTCGTTGGTAGATTTTCCAGTGCGGACATTCTCCACCACTCCGTCGCGCTGCGTACCAGAAAATGAAAGCCGCGCAGCGAGTTTGTCCTTCACCAAGGGTCCTGTGATGGAACTCTTGGCTTGGATATATCCATAATTTCCATAACTTACTTCAAAATCAGCGCCCGGCGTAAAGCGTGCTTTGCGGGTGGTAATGTTGAATGCGCCAGCCGTCGTATTTTTACCAAACAAAGTACCCTGAGGTCCGCGCAATACTTCAATCTGATCAATATCAATAAAATCGAGCGTTGCCGCAGCAGGTCGAGCATAATAAACGCCGTCCACGTAAAAGCCTACACCTGGGTCAAGTCCGTCATTCGTGAGTCCAAATGGAGAACCCAATCCCCGAATATTGATGCCCGTGTTGCGCGGGTTAGAAGTATAAAGCTGGAGCGATGGAACGAGTTCTTTCAAACGATTCACATTAAAAGCGCCGGTTTGTTCTACCACCGGACCACTCACTACCGAGATGGCAATGGGCACTTCTTGAGCCGTTTCTTTTCTGCGCCGCGATGTCACTACTACTTCACCTAATATATTTGAAATTGCTAATGTAATTTCCAGCGGTTTTTCCAGTAGTTCGGTTATCTGAATCTCGTTCGTTTCGTATCCTACAAAGCTGATTTCCAGGGTAAAAGGTAGTGTTGCCGTTGTCGTAACACGAAATTGTCCGCTTGTATCGGTCAGCGCATAAGCCGTCGTGCCTTTCACAATCACTGTAGCATCCGCCAAAATCTGCCCTTCTGCATCTCTTACAATGCCCGACACTACATTTTGAGCAGTTGCCTGGTGTATATTTATTATAAAAAACACGATAATTATTGTAAAAAATAGGTAAATGGTTTTCATTATATGGTAATAAAATTTATTATAAAATGGATTTCACATCATTATAAATGGCTGATAGCCACACGGGTATAGCAAATGTTCGTCCCCGGGGGGACAGCACTTACAGCAACCACAAATGATGTTAATAATAAAATCCATTTTTATCTGGTCTTTATGTTAAAATTAGCACATTGGCAAATCAGCACATTAATAAACATCCTCTAAATACCTCCGCTGTTTTTTCAAATTCTTTACATATTCCGCAGCTTTTTCATCATTAAAGCCGCCTTCTTTACTTAGAATGTGTAATAATGCCGCTTCGACATCCGGTGCTAATTTATTTTTATCGCCACAGACATAAAATTGAGCACCATTTTCCAGCCAATCGAATATCTCTCGACTGTGTTTCAGCAACTTATGCTGACAATAAATTTTATCTTTTTGATCGCGGGAGAAAGCAACATTGAGTTTGGTCAGATTGCCTGTTTTCAAAGCTTGCAGCCATTCGGTTTGATATAAAAAGTCAGTTGTAAAATGCGGATTTCCAAAGAATAACCACGATTTGCCGCTCGCGCCCTGCACCTCACGCTCCTGCACGAATGCGCGGAAAGGCGCTACGCCAGTGCCCGCACCAATCTTAATAATCGGCGTGGAAGGGTCTTGCGGCAGCTTGAAATATTCATTTTTTTCCACAAAAACCTTGAGCGACTGACCGACGGGAATCGTATCTGCAATGAAAGTCGAAGCTGTGCCCGTGCGCTTGCGATAGAAATTTTCGTAGCGTACCGCGCCAATCGTGAGATGCGCTTCCTCCGGCGCAAAATTTAAACTCGATGCTAAAGAATATAATCTCGGTTGTAATTTCTTTAAAGTCTGTACAAACTCTTGAGGATCAAACTGTACCGGAAAATCATGTAATAAATCGGCTACATCCCGACCATACACATAATCCCGTAAAGCAGCGGGTTCAGCTAATAAACTGGTGAGCCGGTGATCTTGTGAGCGCTGACTCCACTTTTCTATTACATCGCGTGATAATAAATTTAACTCAATATCATAGGTTAAAATATCGTGTAGTGTTTTTTTAGCCCCGTTCCAATCTACTGATTCTGAATCATTTAAACCGGCATTTTTCAAAACCAAACCAACGAGTTCCGGTGCATTTTCGGGGAGGATACCTAAAGAATCGCCGGGTTCATAATATAAATTAGACCCTTCTAATGATACTTCTACGTGCCAGGTTTCTTTGGTCGAGCCGCGTCCATTTAACTGAATTTTTTCTAAAACTGGTGCATCAAATAGATTTTTACGATTATATATAGATTCAACAGCGACTGCGGGTTGTGTTGTTACGTAAGCACCATTGCCATTTACGCTGCCGTTGGTATGTTTTGGAACTTCCGCTTCGATTTTTGCCAACACATTATTCAACCAACGATCTGCATCTTCCTGAAAATCAACGTCACAATCAATGCGCTCGACTAAACGGGTCGCTCCTAACTTTTCAAATTGCGTATCAAAATCAATCCCCGTTTGGCAAAATTGCACATAACTTTTATCGCCTAGCGCCAACACCGCAAATTTTACATCATTTAGTTTCGGAGCACGCGCCGAGTGAATAAATTCATATAATGTTTCGGCGGAAACGGGTGGATCGCCTTCGCCATGGGTGCTTACAATCGCTAATATAATTTTTTCGTCTTTTAATTTTTTAACAGCGTAGTCATTCATATCCGTCAACGTGACCGCAAACCCTTGATTTTGAATGCGTTCCGCTGCTTTCTTTGCAATATTTTTGCTATTGCCCGTGTGCGAACCATATAATACAGTGACGGATGGCTTTTCAACTACCTGATTTACAGGCGCTTCTCCGGGCATAACAACAGCTTTGTCGCTTTGCTGCGATGCCGCGTACAAGCCATACAAATAGCCGCTGAGCCAGAGTTTTTGCTGGTCAGACGTATCAGTCGCAATTTTTTTCAGCAAATTGGGGTCCACCCCGAAGACGGATTCTAAAGTTTTCACGATATTATATTTTTGTGTTCGGGTA
>JANRME010000313.1:0-5173 GCA_033761835.1 Saprospiraceae bacterium | reverse complement strand
GCGTTATTCGGGTCGGATTCGTAATCGGTGTACTCCACGCCCCATTCGTAGTCAGGCAAACCCGGAATCAGCACTTCTTTCAAAGCAGCAATCTGCTCTGCTATCAGGGGTTGAGGAAACAAGATTTTGGCAAAGCCTTCTACCACGTGATTCGGATCATAAGGATCATCAAGGGTTTTGATGAATTTTAAGGTGTCAATTTTCACTCGGAAACCGCCGTAATTATAGCCGTTGCCAGCTAATGTATTCGTCAGCGTCATACGATGCGGCAAAGTCGAGGCATTGATCCATACCCTGTAAAAAGAAGGTTCTTGATAATACGCTTTCCAACCCGCCACATCAGGTGGATTATAATATTCCATTTGCATCAGCGCGGTTTGTCGGAAGAGTTGAAACCAAGCATTGTAGCGCCTTGCCAAATCAGGCGGGAATGTCACTTCGGTTTGCTTGAACGCCGACACCATAAAATCCAAGGGGTTTTTGATCATTGGCCCAAAATTGAGCACATTGTAAAAATGTTCGCTTTTCAACAAGGCTTCTATGGCAGGCTTGATTTCGTAATTATTGCTGATGAGTAATTGCGCCATCGGCTCAATAACATCCTGTTCAGTGGCTGCATCAATTTCATAATACACGAACCAACGGTATAATTTTCTAGAGATAAATCGCGCTACTTCTGGTTTTTGAAAAATAATATCCACCAAGTGCGCGTATTCTTGATCGCCCAAATTATTGATGATAACATTGTTGAATCGGTGCGACAATTGTTTAGAACCTGTATCATGCTGATTTGGAAGAAAGTAAGATTCTACAGGCACAGCCACATTATTGGTGTAATGACCACGATCACGCCAGCCAGTGAGTACACGTGCCATTTCAATCACATCGTGTTCGGTAAAAGTGGTATAGTCACCAGGTCCTGCAAGTTCCCCTTTGCCCAAGGTGAAAAGTTCCATCAATTCGCGAGCGTAGTTTTCATTGGGTGCATTTTTGGTATTTTGGTTGCCATTCAGGAAGCGCAACATTGAAGGGTCAATCGTGATCGCTTTTACTAGGTTGCGAAAATTGCCCAGCCCATAAGTACGGAGCGTCGTGACATATTTATAAAAAAACTTAGGGTCATTGATATTCATCACATTAATAGAGAAGTGATTATGCCAAAAAAGTGTCATTTTCTCGCGTATCGAAATCCCTTCGGTCAATAGTAACCCTAAAGTCCAGGCGCGAAGGCTCTGATTACGGTAATTCCGTACATTTACTTGGGTAGAATAAGGCGCATCAATCCAAGTAGCGCCAATGGGTACACTTGGGTCATCCGCAAAATTCGGATTCACAGGTGGTGCTGGCATTGGCAAATCTTGCAACAATTCGCTCACCGTAGCAGCCATCCCATTAGTAACAACATCTTTGATTTGTGCATAGGTCGGCCCAAACATAGCCCGCCGGAGCAAATGAGCCGCTTGTTCATAACCCCAAGCGCCGGTATAAGGTGCAAGCGTACCTTCAGGAGGAGACTGCGGCGCAACATTTAGCTGCGCAAAGAGTTTTCGGGTTCGGCCTTTTCCTATTAAGGTAGCAATGGTAGTTCTTCTGTCCATATTTTGAGTTTTTGGTGTAGAAGAAGATTTGGATACGATCCAATTTTTCACAAAAGGATTATCAAATCCCCGCATTTAGACTATAATTTTTTGGGGAAGTTTAATCGTTGTAGAAGAATATTTTACAAAAAAGAAAAACGAATCGCTTCTACAAAGTAAGCGACTCGTTTTCAAAGAAATATAACGTATCGTATTGCAGAAAAAGTATTGCTTTAACAATCAAACCTTGACCATTCGCTTGGTTTTTGCGTAATGTCCTATCTTTAAGTGACAGAAATAAACACCAGCTTCCAAAGAAATACCTTCGATAGGGATGCGATGCTCGCCTGCACTTAAGCGTTGATTGGTCAATACTTTCACCTCGCCGCCAACCGCATTAAAAATGCTTAATCGTACCCAAGCATCCTTTTCAAGATTGAATTCAATGCCTGTTTTTTCACGGAAGGGGTTCGGGGAAACCTTTATTTCAATAGATTCGCTTAACTCTATATTATTCGAGGAAGTCGTCACTGTACACTCTTCAATAATCGGCAATTTCTGGAAGTCTTCATATAGCAGAGATTTTACTTTTGTTTCTTCTACCTTGAACCAATCCACGAGAATGGAGCCATACACATCGCGGAAATCATTTTCCATAGGCAAACCTTCACTCGAATCAATATTGGTAGGTATTTCAGGATTATTTCCAAATATTTTGGCGTTGATACAAGAGCCAAACAAAATCAGCGGAGATGCAGTACCATGATCGGTTCCATAACTTTCGTTGGATTTAATTTTGCGGCCAAATTCTGAAAAAGTCATACCAACAACACGGTGCTCAAGCCCTTGCGCTTTGAGGTCATTTTGAAAAGTGCTAATGGCATTAGAGACTTTTTCTAATAAATCGGCGTGACTTCCAATCAATGGATTGTTTTTGTCCACTTGACCAGCGTGTGTATCAAATCCGCCAATACTTACGATATAAATTTTGGTACGCAAGCCACCCGAAATCAGTAAAGCTACATTTTTTAGTTGCCGCGCTAATCGGTTATTATTTGAATATGTTACTGCATTTCTTCCCAAATTAGCAGCCTCTGTAATGGTCTCTGAATACTTATTGGTTTGGGCAATAGAAGTACGTAAATATTTCAATTCATCGCCGTAAGGTGTATTAGGAATTTCATCTACTTCACCTTCAAATAAGGACCGCATACTAAATGGATCATTAACCGTAACACTAAAATTGGAAGCCGTACCCTGGCAAGTTTCTGAAACCACATAATCCATAGTAATAGCAAAAGGGTGCGGAAACTCACTGTTAGGATAACCTTCGGGATACCCTCCATAAAGTGTGTCAAAATAACGCCCCATCCATCCCGTATTTACAAATTCCTCAGCAGAAGAGCCGGAGGCCCAGATGTCGTAAGAACGAAAATGAGAGCGGTTTTGATTCGGATAGCCTACGCTTTGCAATACCCCAACGCGTCCTTCGTCGTACATATATTTTAGCGCTTTCAGGCTAGGATGAAAACCAACTAAATCTGTAACAGGTAGAACACTATTCTCAGGAATCATAATATTGCGACGGACGGCCGAGAGTCCTGCGTATTGGTCACGTGGGATCACCATATTTAAGCCATCATTACCACCATTCATCTGCACCAAAACCAAAACACGATCGCTTTCTTCCATAAATTGGAAAAGAGGTGCTTTTGCAATTGTTGAAAGCTGTATTCCATTTATAAAGACCGGCAGGCTCATTGCTGTGCCGCCTGCTTGTTTAATAAAATTCCTTCTATTCATTTTTGAGATTATTATTATACTTATGTATTAATTTGCTAATATGCTTCATAAAATAATCATAAAAAGCACATTTATTACAAGTCAGCACATAAGTAAATTAGTTAATTGGGTTCAACTCAGGTAAAATTCTGCCATTTTCATCATCTGCGACAATAACTCCCGAAGCTTTGTATCTATGGCATTAGCCAATTGCATATCGTTCGGATTTGCCTCATAATCAGTATATTCTACACCCCATTCATAATCAGGTAAGCCTGGTAGAATAATTTCTTTTAATGCAGTAATTTGTTTGGCTGTGATAGGGCGCGGAAAAAGAATTTGGGCAAACCCTTCTATTACCTTGTTCGGGTCATAAGGATCATCAAGTTGTTTGATAAATTTTAAGACATCAAATTTTATTACTCTTTCATCTTGATCATCATAATAATAAAAAGTTTGATCCACAAATTCCATACTAAAGCCCAAAGTGGAAGCATTAATCCAGATTCTATAAAAGGCCGGGCTTTGATAGTAAGGTTTCCATCCAGCTACTTCCGGTGGAAAGAAATACTCCATTTGCATGAGTGCAGCTCCTTTGAAATAGTCATACCAACTAAGATAACGGTATTCTAAATTTTCGGAGAATGTTGGTTCTGATATCTTAATTAATGAAATGACAAAATCAATTGGGTTTTTAATCATTGGGCCAATGCTCAAAATATGGAAAAAATGCTCGCTTCTTAATAGCGTCTCTACCACCGGCCTAATTGAATAATCATTATCAATCAATAGCTGTGCCATTGGCTCAATAATGTTAGTTTCAATATTTTCATCAATTTTATAATAAACAAACCAACGATATAATTTGCGGCATATAAACCTTGCTACTTCCCGCTTTTGGAAAATAATATCCACCAGGTGCGCATATTCCTGATCGCCCATATTAGTGATAATGGCATTATCAAAGCGATGCGAAAGCTGCTTGACACCTGTATCGTGTGCATCTAAACCAAAATAAGCCTCTACTTTTTTATCCCGATCTCCAGAAGTTGAAGCATTTTCATACCATCCTGTGAGCGCCCTGGCCATTTCGGCCACATCTTGTTCAGTATAGTTTGTATAATCACCAGGCCCCGCAAATGGGCCTTTACCAATGGTGAATAATTCCAGAAGTTCTCGTGCATAATTTTCATTAGGCGCCTCCTTGACATTATCAGTACCATTTAAAAAACGAAGCATCGCTGGGTCTATCGTCACTTCTTTAACCAGTTCGCGAAAATTTCCTAAAAAATTAGATCGCAACAATGTAATATAACGATAGAGATACCGCGCATCCTCTATATCATTGACTGCGAAATGGTTGTGCCAGAAGAGCGTCATTTTTTCACGTATGGAAACCCCTTCGGTAAAAATTAACCCCATCTGCCAAGCGCGTAAGCTATCATTTCGGTAAGTAACAGATTCATCCTCTCGATCATAAGGAGCATCCACCCAGGTTTCGCCAACCGCAACAAATCGGTCGCGCCGATAATAGTGATTAACAGGTGGTTCCGGTAATGGCAATTCTTGTAATAATTCCTCAAGCGTGGCATCAAGCCCTTTGTTGATAGCTGTTTTGATCTGGGTAAGCGTAGGTGAGAACATTGCACGTCGGAGCAAGTGGGCTGCCTGCTCAAAACCCCAGGCTCCGGCATAAGGTGCCAATGTGGTATCTTCCGGCGGCTTTATCGGCGCTGCAACAGGCGTAGATACCCTTTTCCCGATCAGTGTTGTTAGTGTTTCTCTTCTGTCCATGAAAAATCGGTTTTGTGAAT
>JANRME010000312.1:0-11635 GCA_033761835.1 Saprospiraceae bacterium | reverse complement strand
ATAATGTTGCCTTCTGCAAAAATGTATCGAAACATCACCGGTGCTGCACCACCGCTGATTCCAATCAATGGACGAAATCTCTTTTGTGTAAAATAGTATTTTAGCCCCGCAGAAATAGGCACGAACGCTCCACCAGAACCTTCAATATTAAAATTTTGACCAGCAATCACAGCTGCAATATTGGGTCGAGCTGGGATATTTCTCCGTAAGTGGACTCCCACAGAAAGTTCTGCCAGCCATCTTTCCTTGAAATGCCAAGCTCCTGTTATCTCCCACGCTCCCATATTCTTAGGAAAATTAGCCAGTTCATTTATCCTAGGCGAAGCAAAATACCATCTGCCATGCGCTACTTTAACCTCCCATTTGTTTTTTAGATGTACAAGATTAGAATCCAATGCCTGTTTTTTCGCCTGTGCTCGCTTTTCAGCTTTGTCAATTTCCCACTCCCGTTCTTGAGCTGTAAGGCTGGTGATACTCAATAACAATGCGCAAAAGAGCGCAATACAAATAGGTACGTTATTATCTATTTTCATTATGTAATACTATTTTCAAATCTTGCAGTAGGAAGAGACACGGAATTTATTTCCGAACGCCGCCACCCTCAAAAACTAAATTGGAAATAGGATGATTCATAGTATGATGGGTTACTCTTTTTTGAATTTAAATAAGTTCGTTGCTTTACAAGTCATGACTTCTTCCATTCCACCGTCTTGCTCATCAATCCTGACTTGACGGTAACCAGCAGTTTCTTTCCTTCTACTTTTAAAGTAGCATCAAACCATTCCTTCTTTTTGGGGCTGTACAATTTTCCCTTCCATTTTCCATTAACGGACTTAACATCTTTTAGGATTAGATTCCCAATTTTAGCATTGGCGTTATCAGAAGAAGCAATTCTACCTTCATAGACACCATCGCCTTTTTTTATTTCAATTTTGGTATCGTCTTCTCCCATATTCCAAATGCCTGTTAATGATTCTTGTGCATGTATGGTGAGGGATAAAAAAAGAATGCAGAATGCGAATGCAATTTTCATTTCAATTTATTTTAGAGTTAATAAAATCTGTAACCAAGAGATAATCCCAAATTGAAGGATTGAATTCGGGGCTGATAATCACTTCGGACAATGACATTATCCGTTACTGTAATCACATCGTTAATCGTCACAACGCCACCACTGAACGTGAAAGTAGGCAGCAGCGAAAAGCGTTTTCCTAAATTGGTTTGAAAACCGATTCCAACTTCATACCCTAAACCCGCGCCTGTGTCCGAGCTTCTGTCAAAATTGTTCGTTATCGTTGCATTGGGGGCATTAACCGTTATGCCAGGATTCGTAGCCCATAAAGGACCCACACCGACTCTAGGAAAAAAATTGAATCGCTTTCCAATCTTCACTTTGTAAGCCAGACCAACTAAAAAACTATAGGTTTGCCAATCGTCTGCGCTCCCTGTAAATTCAGCTCCAGGGTTTTCAGCATTAAACCTTTCAATAATATCATCAAGCTCTGCCTCAAAAGACTGATATCGGAATCCACCGGTCAGGGTTGTTTTTTCACTCAAGAAAAATCCGCCAAAGAAGTCAATTTTCCGACCATCTTTTGCAAAACCAGCATCCGGGTTGGTAATATCCGTATCTTCAAAGTCTCCAATAGAGTAGCTGGTACCGTAAGATATGCCGAGATAGAATTTGGGTAGCTGTGCTTCTTGTGCAAAAACAAGCTGCATGATCCCCAATAAAAGGGGAACCAAAATGATTTTTTTCATATCATCTAATTTCACCATTCACAATAAAAACATCTCCGTCATTTGCCAAATGAATCGGACCTTCAAATGCCTTCAACTCCTCCATGTATAAATTCTTTATAAACCTATTGTCGGGAGCCGGCGCCAAATGGTTGAGAACCAGTTTTTTGACATTCGCATTTTTAGCTAATTCAGCAACCTCTTTCGTATCGGTATGGTAGTCCTGAATGTCAAAAATGATTTTGGCATTTCTATCCATTCCCGCTTTCGTCAATTCCGCTTCGAGCAATTGTTGGAATGACATCAACATGACTTCATGAACCAGTAAATCGCAATCCTGTGCCATTTCTTCTACCAGGTCATTCCTTTTTGTATCGCCACTCAAAACCACTTTTTTACCCTTGTATTCAATGGCGTAGCCAACAGCAGGCTCGATAGGTTCGTGCGCTACATCAAATGCGGTGATCGTGATTCCGTCTTGTTGAAAAATGACAGCTTTTGAATTTTGTGGAATATGATATTCATGAGGGACACCTTTGGCTTTTGAAATATCCATGATGTCCGGACCATGATGATCTACACGATGCTGATTTTCAATAGATAAAAAGTCATTGGCTGCCTGTACAAGGGTATTCAAGCTATCGGGTCCGTAAATGTGCAGTTCATCTTTTCTCCCCAATATCCAGGATCGGTTGATCAAGTTGGGTAAATCTATCATGTGATCGGAGTGAAAATGGGTCAGAAATATCCCATCTAACTCATTCAAAGGAAGCCGCATGTTTTCAGATTTTTGCACGACCCCCGCACCGGCGTCAAACATAAAAAAGTAGCCGTTTACAAAAATGGCGGTTCCGGTTTGCGCCCGCTCACCCGGTATAGGGGAAGCTGTTCCTACGGTAACTACGACAATATTTTCTTGGCCGTACACATATTCAGGGGGAACATTTGCCTTTAGTTGCTTCGCAATTGTTGTGGAAATTAAATCATCTGAAGTACAACCGGTAAGCGCTACCAGGCAGATAAGGATAAGAAGCAGCAAAGAATTCCAAACAAAATTTTTTGTCGGGTTCATTATTTTAAGTCTGATTAACAATCAATTAAAACCCATTTCGAATCCAAATGTAAGACGAGGAGAGATAGTCCACAGGGACAATCAACGTGAAATGAACAGAATGGCAGGTGAAGTGAACATAATGAAACCTTAAATGGCGGGATCTTATCATAAAATCTTAGCCCACATCGCTAAATAGCTCTACCTGTTCATTTCACCTCCTCTTTTGTTCAATTCACTTTAATGGCTCCTTTAGTAAACCTTCAATCTCCTCACTTTTGTGTTAAACAAAAACAGTAAATTGTAGCTTTGCGAAAAGAACCATGGCATTAAAATCAACGATCAATATCCTATTGCCCATCGTCCTGTCCGTGATCTTGCCTGGGCTGAGCTTGTACTCTAATATGGGCTGGGGGGCGGTGGATAACCTGAGCCCTTTTTGGAGCTGGGTTACGGGTTCGCTTGTCTTGTACGTAATCTGGTACCTGTTGTGGTACATCTGGGACCTGACATCCGGGTACAAGAAATGGTGGTCGGTATTGCTCCCGGTAGCAGCGATTGCCTTACTCTTTGGTGTTTTGTATCTTTTCGTTTTCCGAAATATAGAAGGGTTTGAAGGGTATAACCTCGTCCGAATCGCTCTTCTGTCCGTTTTGCTTCTGTCCATTCAGTACGCGCTTAAAGCACAGCAGGACATCTCCCGCCTTTCATTAGAAAAAGAGCAAATCAAAAAAGAGAACTACAAAGTACAGCTCAAGGCACTTCGCGCCCAGATAGACCCCCATTTTTTGTTCAACTCCCTCAACACCCTGCGCTCCATGGTGCGGCACCAGCATTCTAATTCCGAGCAATTTGTCATGAGCTTATCTGATTTTTACCGGCATACCCTGAAGCATACGGAAACCCCTACGCTTCCTTTATCAGAGGAACTATCCGTTTTGCAGTCTTACCTTTTTCTGATGAAAAGCAGAAATGAAGAAGCCATTTCCCTCAACATCCAGATTGATCGCTCCTTGGATTCATTACACCTGCCTACGCTGGCATTACAAAGCGTGGTCGAAAATTGCTTCAAGCACAATAGCATGAGCTCGAAAAAACCACTGCATATTGAGGTATGCAATACAGATGACCACTATATAGTGGTGAGCAATAACCTTCAGCCTAAGATCGGAGATCAAAACGCTTCCGGTTATGGGCTGGACTTACTCGTAAAAAGGTACGAACTGATGAAGATACCCGAAGGCGTGGTCATTCAGCAAACGCCCCAGCGTTTTACCGTTAAACTAAAACTGATCTAGAGGATGAATATACTGATCGTAGAAGATGAACCACACACGGCTTCCCTTTTGCAGGAAATCATAGAACAAGATAATGATTTCCTCGTCATAGAAAAGTTGGAATCCGTAGCGGAAACCGTCCAATTCCTGAGCAAATACCAGAAGAATTTAGACCTGTTGTTTTTCGATATTCAACTGGCCGACGGGCAAAGTTTTGAAATATTCAAGCATGTGGATGTGGTGGCGCCCATCGTATTTTGTACTGCCTACGATGAATATACCCTGCATGCCATCAAAAACAATGGTATTGATTATATCCTGAAGCCATTCAAAGAAAGCGAAATTCAAAATGCGCTACAGAAATACAAGCGTTTCATTACAAATATACGATCAAAAAATCCCTCCCCTGTCCATTTTAAAATGGAAGCAGCGAAGCCGTATCAACAAAGTTTCTTAACGCAATACCGTGAAAAATCAGTGGTCAAACGGGTAGAAGAGATCGCCTTGTTTTATGTAGAAAATGAAACCGTATATTTATACACCTTTGCCGGAGAGAAATTTCCATTATTTAAAACGCTGGAATATATAGAATCTGTTTGTGATCCCACCCAATTCTTCCGCATCAATCGCCAGATGCTGGTCAACCGGGCGGCAGTGGCAGCCTTTGAACCTTATTTCAACAGAAAAATCATCCTGCAGCTCCAGATCAACCTCGCAGACAAAGCCATGGTGAGTCGGCTGAAAGTAACCTCCTTTAAGGAATGGTTGGTGGAAAGGTGAAGGGAAAGTTTCGGCTTGGAAAAGAGATGCCAACCCGAAAACTTACCCTAAAGGCCAGGAAAAAGTGACTGAAATGAATTTTACAGCTTTCGGGGAAGACCAATTTTAACTTTCATGAACCAGAGATACCTATACAGAGTGCTCTTGGATATATTTAGGTAATTGTGAATTTCGATGAACGACATTTCGCCCTGCGCGTATAAGGTTTTGTCGATCATTGCTTTGTCATTGGCTTGTTTAGATAGTCCTTTTAGACGGTTACCAAATCTGGCTCTTGCCGCTTCCAGCCCCGCTATCGTTCTTTCTCTTATGATATCCCGTCCTGACCACTAAAAAGCTCAAAAGTTTCTTCCGGGCTTTTTTCATTTCCAGGAATCTCCTATCTTCTCCCCATGAAACAATTCTCCGCCGAGCAAATCAACTCCATGCTTGAATATCAAGCATTTATTCCTTTTTTGAAAGATTGCTTTCAATCAGAAATCACAGTGCCTAATCGAACGCACCATGGTATGTCCAATGGCACTTTGCTCATGATGCCCGCCTGGAACGAAGAATATTTGGGCATCAAATTGGCTACCGTGCATCCCGAAAATAAAAACTTGGGACTGCCTTCTATTCATGCAACTTATCTTTTGCAATCTGCTAAAACAGGAGAGCCGCTGGCACTTTTAGATGGCAAAGCTTTGACGGTCAAACGCACGGCTGCTGCTTCCGCTTTGGCTGCTTCTTTTTTGGCAAAAAAAAATGCGACGAAGCTTTTAATGATTGGGAATGGGGCCTTGGCACCAGAACTCATCAAGGCACATGCTACTGTTCGTCCGATTCGAGCGGTACAAATTTGGGGTAGAAATGCTGCAAATGTAGCGTATTTGATTGAATCAATGGAATGGCAAGGTTTACAAGTGCAAAGAGCAGAAAATTTGAAAGAAGCGATCCAATGGGCAGACGTGATAAGTTGTGCAACGATGAGCAAAACGCCATTGGTAGAAGGGGCTTGGCTCAAGCCGGGTCAACATATTGATTTGGTTGGAAGCTACAAACCCGATATGCGCGAAGCTGATGATGCAGTGATTCAGTGTGCTTCCATTTTTGTAGATACGCTTTTGGCAATGAAAGAATCGGGCGATTTGGCGCTGCCTTTGAAAAGTGAAGTTACGAAACCTCAAGACATTCAAGCTGATTTGAAATCTTTGTGTATCGGCAATCATCCTGGCAGAAAAAACGAGCAAGAAATCAGCGTTTTTAAATCGGTAGGCTTGGCCTTGGAGGATTTAGCTGCCGCGGCTTTTATTTTTAAGCAAATGAGGTAAAGCTTTCAATACTAACTTTTTATATCCAGAATTTGGTCAAACATAAGTCCGCTCCAACCTTCACCGCGTCCAGCCATCTTGCGACGACCAACCCATAAATAGGTTTTTCCGTTGAGCCATCGTGTCCGCTGAAAACTGCGTTTAATGATGACACCAGCCCGAGGCACTTCCTCTTCTTCTACAAAAAAAACAGGCTGTATTTCACTCAATAACTTCGATTTTGGCGGAGGCGCTTGTGGAAGTCGGGCACGCTGCAACCGAATTTCCGAGGGTGGATCTACCAGATTATTGGGTTTTTTATGCACCGGAATAAATGGTATCCAGTTTTCAGGCACAGTAGAGCCTAAAACATAGCGAATTTTAGATTCTTCATCCGCTGGTTCGAAGTCTTGCGGAAGCCGCGGAGTTTTGCGTTTTACGTCTCTTCCAAAGCCTGCGGCTGAAGGAATCCTATTCTCGATAGCCCATACCATATTCGACATTTCATCGCGCATAAAATTCACTTTCTCAAGTGGATCGCCTTCTTGTAATTGCCCAACCGAAGGGGTTAGATAAAACAAGCTTTTGCCGATTGTATTCTTATTTCGCTCGGTATGGTGAAAGACTGCAAATTCGTGAAAATCCAACTCTGGATCATTAATTGCGGGTTTCACTAATAGATTAAACCCAAAAACATCCTCGATAAGAATGCCTTTGACTTCGCAGAGGGTATTGATATCCATTTCATAAGGCAATAAAAACCAGTCATTTGAATAAGTGAGCCCATACTCTGCTAGCAATACACCCAGCAAACCAGTTGGAGAGGCATCCAATTTACCAAAATCAATCTGATTTTCTTCCATTTGCCAATAGCGAGGGTTCGGCATTCCTACGAACTCAAGGGCTGTGGGCAAAAAAACTTGTAATATATCTGTAAAAGCATTTTGGTCAGATCCGCCATTTGGCTTGAGTTTATCGGAAGTCCGATCGAAAGCATACCATTCCAGCCGACCGGAAGCATATTGATCTGCGATAAGCTTGTCTTGCAAAGCACCATCATGCGTCAGTTCAAGTGCAAAATTATACTCCAGGTGTTCAGCTCGCCAAGCAGATTCATCGATACCTGGTTGCTCATACAAATATCCGAACCAACGGAGGAAGGCATCCTGCACATCTTTAAAATTTTCTTTTTGCGTGGCGCTGGATATTTGAGGAGTATTATTCACCCAATTCAAAAAACGATCATCCAGCATTTCCTGATAAGCCAGGAAGCCATCAGGAAGTCGCCCGTTTAATGACACGGAGAGAATCGAGCCTTCTTTATCATCCGTCTCGGGATTTTCATTTAGTGGATATTTTGTTCTTATTAACTTAATGTGTACATTCAGATCATGTTGTTTCATTAATTTTATTAAATGGCGCCCCATCTGGGCGCGCAAATAAAGATCAGGTGCTAATATTTCACGTTCTACAAGCGTTTCCAAGGGTTTATCGATCTTATAATTGATTCTTTTATCTCCGAATAATTCTACGTGCTGAGGTGTGAAATGCGTACCCAGAATCTTTGCCTGATAAGCCGTGCCGGCGTCCTCTCCCTGGAATTCACCAAATTGCCATTGCCGACAAAGCATCCACAAAGGATCTCGCACTTCTGCACGTAGGCTGTCTTCAAATTCACTAACACGGGTGCTTATTTCCAGGCGATTATAATTATTAAAAAAAGTAACCTGATATTTATTAATATCTGTTTTGAATATGCTTAATGCAGTTAAATTATCAGCCATCATTATATTTTTTTAATCATAAAAATTAATCACCCAGCCAAATTTTATATAATTCATGCTGCGGAGATACAGAGTTTATAAAACTATCATCAACAACCATATAATCCATTGAAATATTTGCATCATGGAAATCAAAACTTGCTACTGTCATAGGCAATAAGTAACGGAGAACAGAATCTTGTGCAATATGGTCTGGCTCCACCGCTCTCGTCTTGGCGCGTTGTAGGGTATCTTTAAGTATGCCTAATACCACATCCCAATCCCAGTGTGCGCTTCCAGTTGGCTCTACGGCAAGTAACAAGGCATTGGGTGGAGAAGAATTAGGCTGGTCATAGTTAAATGCAATACCGGTTATTTCATTTTTGTTAGGTATAGATTCTGTCCATTCATCTACGATCAAAGCCGATTGCAAATCATTTGTGCGGACAGCCTGTGTGCCGTGGATTGCCAATGCAATTGTCTCATCAGAAATCTGGAATGGTTCGGGTGTACCGTTTGGAGCATAAGTCTCTGGAAATTCCACACTGAGCCAACTGTCATGACTACGGTGCGGTATTTGCGCAGCTTGAAAACTGATTTCCATGCCATCTAATGCTTCACCAATCATCCGGACCCTTTCCATCCGATCCATCTCTGGTCTTACTCGTGCCAGCGACTGTAGCCAGGCTTCCACCGCAAGCTTGTTATCTGTTTTTTGAATATTCCTGATATACGAAAGCAGTTCATTGCCTTTGTCCTGAAGGGTTTTTGAGATTTCCTCAGGATTAGAATATTTAAATCTCGGAATGACTCGATACTCTTCTCCAACCACCTGTTTAGCAGCTTCGATCAAAATATTTATTTTCTGACTGTGATCGGTTTCTGCATCTGCTTGCGATAGCTTGGCTTTCGTCGAAGCAATTTTTTCTTTCATTGTTTTCCAAGTGGTTGCTGCTTTGCGCAATAAATCAATTTTTCTAATCGTGGTAAAAACAGCCATATAATCAGGAAAAGCGAGTTGAATACCATACAACGAGGCTTCTTCGAGAAATTTATTGATGCGCCAAATGGCATCAGCATCCAATTCAAGGACGGAAAACAGGGTATCATCATTTCCTCGCTCGGTATAGCGTTCAAACAATTGGCGGAAATTCTGTGGATTCTCTTCGCTTTTGGGCAAAATATTATTTGGCGCTTCTCGCACAAATTCTTCAAAATCAATTTCCATTTTATCCAATACATCGATCACTCTTCTTCTCAAATCTGTAACGTCCCAACCATACTGACGATCCGCTTGAATATTGGTTGCGTTACTATTTGCATTTGGCTTTGCGCTCGATTGAAAATCTTTGGCGTTGGCGGGGCGGGCAGTTGTTACCAACAAACGCAAATGCCGTAATAAAGGAATGACCTGTGCAAATGTCTTGTGGTCTGGATTTGTTAATGGAGGATTGAAATAAATTTTTACAGCTGCTGCCCTTTCGATGCGATTTTGTGTTCTGTAAAATTTAGCAATTCTGGATTCTAATTCTGGCAAACCCGCGTTGAGATCAGGACCAACAAGATAAATCAAGTCGATTGGGTGTATGCTAAGATCGGATAACTTAATTAATGCCTCTTTCGATTCAAGCTGATTTTCGTTTAAACTTACTACTTTGCAGAAGATATTCATCGGGTTGCCGATGACCGCACCCAGCCATTGGTTAAGCCCAGGCTCCATCAAGGCGCGCGCAGCGATCGCCGCCGACCAGCCCAGACCCGCACGAATAGGCACATTAATCGGATAATGAATACTCACTCGATTGATAAAAGAGAGGTAGCTTGTCCTTGGAGTATCTATGACTTGCACATCGGTGGGTAGCTCTGCTTTTTTGATTGCATTGAGTACCGCCGCTGTACGTTCAAAATTACCTTGTGTTACTTGATAGGCGCTTTCCGCCATCAACATGTCACTTGTGGCATCTAAGGTATCAGCTAATTTTTTAATTTGATCTTTGATTAAATTAAAATGTCCGGCATTCGGTACAATGCTACTTACAAGAGCATCGGAAGCATCCATTAACTTCAGCCCATTTACAACAGCATAAGCTGTGATGGACTCTTGTACATCGGCAGATCCGCGCTGTGGGATGACGTGCGTTTCAATTGGAAATTTTTCGCGGAAAGCCAAAATGTATTGATTCAAATTCGCGGCGGAAGCAGAAGTAAGATCGTGCAAGCCTCGTTCAAATTGATAGCCTAGCAAAGCCTCGATGGATTGACCATTTTTAATGCCTTCATAAACAAACATGGCTCGCCTGATCCGTTCGGAAGATAAATTGATGGCGAAAGTTTCCGGTTGAGCAGAATCTGCATGATTTTGATAACCAGCTAAGAGTAGCCCAGTCGCAGTGGCATGATTCAGGGATGGAGTGTGCACAAAGCCAGCATTATCAGATTGCCTATATACGGGCGTTCCATTTTGAGGTTTTAGCTTATCCGGTACACTTGAGGTTACATCGTTGAGTGCTGCTCTTTTTAAATTTTCAAGCCAACCAAAAGCACCCACATAAAGTCCGTTGGGATGTTGCATACGTTTTTGCTGCAAACGACGCCCAAAGAGTCCACTTTGCCATGCATCCAATCGGTAAGTACACAAGTCCAAATGCTCTGAAAGATACCTGGCCAATCTGCCGGTAGAAAGTTTTGATAATTCTTGCAAGGCGCTTCTGATCTCTGCTATGCCCGCTGCTTCCTCGCTTTCGGACGGAAGGTTTAAAAAATAATTCCCAAGCGGTTGTTGGATAGTAAAGATATTCGGGTTGATTTCACTGGGCTTGCCGCGTAGCAACTCCCAGGAAGTAAGATCAGGAATATCGGGTTTGAAATTGAATAAGCTTTTTGCAAAAGCCCCGCGCCAAGCAAGTATATTTTTATTTTTATAAAACGTTTCTACTTTATTTTGAAGCATTTGCAAAAGGCCATGCCGAAGTAATAAATATAAAAGGTATCTTGGCGGAGTTACTCCTTTCATATTATGACTTTCCAGGTCATCAATCGATTTTACTGTTGAAAGCCACTCGATATAATTAGCTTCTATTGCTTCTATTTTTTCCAAAAATCGCATTTCGGATGGCGTCCGACCATCTATTAGCTTGATCGGTTGAATCGTTTTTAGTCTTTCATTCCCATAGAAATGAAGACTGGCAGCCCAGGGAAAAATATCATTTGCACGTTGAGGGTTATATCCCAATTCCTGCAAAAGCTTATATATTGCTTCTTGCTGCACAAGCATCTGATTTCTTAGATCATTGCTATCAATGTTTTTTACAACATAACTAAAATCTATCATATGCCCTAAGCGTTGGGCGAAAGCAACCGACCCGGCTTGTTGTGCAAGTACTTGCAACAGAATTTCGTTGGGATCGCCCGACATTCCTACGTGGATCGCTTTGGTTGCTGCCAAGGCATCCCATTTCGATTGCAATCTTTTAAGTACATTCCCTAAACCATTATAAAATGAATTGATGTCTGCCCATTGCCCAATATTACTGGTCAGTAGCATTCCGTAAGGTTGGTCACCTACCCGAATCGCTGGCAAGGCACCGCGAGCTGTAACGTAATTGCTGAAAAACTCACGCAAGTGCGGCAATGCTGAATCTGGGATAACAGGTCGCATCAACACTTCCAGAAAATAGCCTATTGTACCAGGATATAAAGCAGTATTCATCGCATTTGCTTCGGTGTACTCGCGCA
>JANRME010000311.1:0-3171 GCA_033761835.1 Saprospiraceae bacterium | reverse complement strand
GAAGAATATAGAATCAAGGTAATTGCAAATTACTCAATTCAAATTCTAAACCTGGCAGCACGTTTTCGCCAGTCAATATTTTGTCAAAGCCTTTTACAATTTCAATCGAACCATCGGCGCGATAAATATACGTTTGCTTGCTTTTTATGTCAATAAGCCAGCCCAATTGTGTACCATTTTCGATCCATTCCAGCATTTTTTCTTGTAAATCTTTTAAAGAATCCGTTTTGGAACGAATCTCCACTACAAAATCCGGGCAAACCGGAGCGAAGCTTTTCTTTTCTTTCTCTGTCAACGCTTGCCATTGATTCATCGAAACCCAAGAAGCATAAGGAGAACGGATAGCGCGATTAGGAAGTGTAAAACCTGTGCTGGAACTGAAGGCAACTCCTAGTTTCGTTTTTTTACTCCACGCTTTTAGCATAGCAAATACTTCACCTTCATAAAATCCTGAATCTGAATGAACTGGGGACATAAAAATGATATTTCCATGTTTATCTCTCTCGATCCGATAATCGCGATTAGCAGCACAGAACGCTGCAAATTCTTCGTCTGTGAATTTGTTAGCTAAACCTCGAATAGGGATTTTTTCTAAAGTCTGCATAAAAACTGATTTCTATTGCGAATATACCTATTTTTACAACATCAAACCACAACCTTAAAGTTCGACACATCCAATGAATCCTTTTGAAACAATCTTGACTCACCTGCGCGAGCAAGCGCTGGAAGCAGGTGAAATTATGCGCCATTTTTATCGCAACCCAGCTTGCAAAGTTTATATCAAACCCGATGGTTCTAAAGTCACCGATGCCGATTTGACGGTATCTAAAATGATCCAACAACGCTCCGCAGCAGCTTTTCCGGAGATTTTACTCTACAGCGAAGAAACCAACCCGAAACCAAGTATAGAATCTGACAAAAATTATTTTATCATCGATGAATTGGATGGTACAGCTTATTTTGCTGATGGTGTGACGGGTTTTGCGCATCTCGCTGCTTATCATGATGCTGCCGAGGGCTTTGCGATTGGCGTATTGTATTATCCACTCGAGGATATTTTACTGTACTCGCTCAAAGGGCAGGGCGCTTTTATGGAAAAAAATGGCGAGAAAATGCAACTCCAAGCACCGCCCGTAAAATCCTGGGATGCCCTCCATTACTCACATCCATTGCGCTATCTGGGCGATAAGTATCAAAAATTGTATGCCAACATGAATATCGGCGAAGACCGAATTTTTTATCCTGCCGGCATTTTGCGCACAATTGATATGGCAGAAGGTAAGCTCGACGTGGCAGTTCTTTTGCAATCTTATATTTCACCCTGGGATTTGGCTGCTGAAAAAGCATTTTTGGAAGAGCTGGGCTTTAATTACAGCTATCTTGATGGAAGTGAAATTCCGTTTTCAGATATAAGGAATAAAAATAATATTGGTCATTTGATTTGCCCAAAACCACTCACAGAAGGGCTCTCTGCTGCTATCCTTGAGCAGTTGTAATCGTTATTTTTAATTGAATTTTTCTTTTAATTCTCTTCTACTTTCAGATGGGCTATATAGTTTTTCGCTTCGATTTCCACTCCAGCCCGAGGACTCGGTTCTACGCTCAACAATTCGATAGTGTATTGTTCCGTGCTTTTTCGACTTGGCTTGGTTTCTGTATTTGGAGAAAGATATAACTCGACTTTTTCGCCATTTATTAAGAAGCGCAAGCCTATCTCTCCTGCCCAAACACAAGTAGCATCGATTGGGCAGCGAGAATCGGTTAATAATTCCTCGAAATAAATTTCGGTGTTATTGCAGACAATCGTTTCGTGATAATTCACTTTACAATCGGAGGTTTCTTCTTTGAGGGTGGTACAATTTGCTAATAAAATCAAGCAACCTAACATAACAAGAATCGTATTTTTCATAGCTCTGGAATTAATATAAAAATTTGATTTGCAAAAATATACACACTTATAGACAGGCAATTCTTAAGAAAGGAAAGTGCAGATCGCATTTATTTATGCGCAGTTTATGAATTTTTAAGTTTTATTCAAAGAATTCCAGTATTTGCTTTTTCCAAAACGCCCAGGCCAAACAGCGCAAAGTCATATTTTACAGGGTCTTCGGCATCAAATTCCCGCAGTGTATCGGTTAGTTCCAACACCGCTTGCCAGTCGGTTTGTTTGCGTTGCAATAAATTATATTTTCTAGCAATACGATCCACGTGTACATCTAATGGCATCAATAATTGCGAAGGTTTTATGCGATTCCACAAACCAAAATCCACGCCCTGGCTGTCTTTCCTTACCATCCAGCGGAGGAACATATTGAGGCGCTTGCAAGTAGATTTGCGGGCGGGCGTAGCGATATGCTTGCGCGTGCGTTCTGGCGCATTGGATAAAGAAAAAAAATATTCATGGAAACCCAAAAGCGCATTTTCAACCGTAGTATCATTAGGAGTCAAATGCTGCACAAAGGCGTTTTCTAAGGATTCATGGTTGCGATAGTGCTGTTGAAAAAACTCCAGGAAATAAAGCGTATCCGTGGCTTGAAAGGTGCGATGTTTAAACCCAAGAAATTTTTTTCGATCCAAAGCTGTATGATGCAAGATAAAATCGTGCGGTACGCCATCCATCAGTTGGACGAGTTTATTTGCACTTTGAATGATGGTTTTACGCTGCCCCCAGGCGAGCATAGCTGTCCAGAAACCAATGATTTCAATGTCTTGCAATTTGATAAAGCGATGCGGAATGCTGATAGGATCATCGGCGATAAAGTCGGCACAATTATATCGCTCTACGCAGCTATCCAAAAACGCTTTTATGTCATTCGGCATTCAAATATTATTTGAGAAGAAAACAGAATAAAGGATAATTTAACGTTGATTTCACGAAGGCTTTACATCGAATATTTGTTCATCACCAAATAAACCTTTTACTTTGGCATAACCCAAAACTATGACAGCAACACTCGCATATACAATCCTTTTGGCGGCTATCTATCTTGGTAAAATCGCTATTGATCGGGTAGAAAGTTAGGTATTAGTTATTGGTTATTAGAAGTTTAGAAATTTGTCGTGCGTATTAAAGTTTAGGCGAATGCAAACGCAATAAAGATGCGTTAAATGTTAGTTCTTTGACATATTAGATAAATTCATATAATTCCCGTCAGCAATATTTTGAGCGAA
>JANRME010000310.1:0-22317 GCA_033761835.1 Saprospiraceae bacterium | reverse complement strand
ATTTCAGGTATTTGCTCAGGTGGCTCGCGTGGTGGATCGTTCGACGCTGGAGCCGCTCGAATTTGTTACCGTTTATAGCAAAACAACTCAAATTTCTACACTCACAGATGAAAAAGGGACATTTGATATAGCCTTATTTGAAAGAGTAGATAGCATTAGTTTTTCTTTACTTGGCTATCATCAAATTACACTTAGTAAAGAAGATATTCAAAACAATAATTTGTTGATAGAAATAGGCGAAAGCCGCATCGCACTTAGCGAAGTAGTAGTGGCGGCTAATCGCTGGGAACAAAATAAAAGTGAAGTCGCCCAGAAAATTACTTCTATCCAGGCGCGGGAAGTTGCTTTTCAAAACCCACAAACAGCGGCAGATTTGCTGACCGCAACCAATCAGGTATTTGTACAAAAAAGTCAGCTTGGCGGCGGCAGCCCAATGATTCGGGGCTTTGCGACGAATCGAGTACTGATTGTAGTGGACGGCGTCAGAATGAATAATGCCATTTATAGAAGCGGGAATTTGCAAAATGTGATTTCGCTTGATGCGGGTGTAATTGAAAATGCGGAAATTGTCTTTGGCCCTGGCTCGGTGATTTATGGTTCGGATGCTATTGGTGGCGTGATGGATTTTCATACTTTGACGCCAAAGCTCTCATCTACGAATAATTTGCGTTTTTCCGGCAATGCGATGACCCGTTGGTCGAGCGCCAATAATGAGAAAACCGGAAGCGTGAATCTGAATTTTGGCGGAAGCAAATGGGGCAGCGCGACAAGCTTTACATATTCTGATTTTGACGATTTGAAAATGGGTAGAAATGGCCCAGATGAATACCTGCGACCAGAATATCAAATTCGCAGGGATGGTAAAGATGAAATTGTTCAAAATGATGAGCCTCAAAAACAGGTAGCCAGCGGCTATAATCAGTGGAATGTGTTGCAAAAAGTGCGCTTCCGGCCCAATGAAAGTTGGGATTTTAATTATAATTTTCAATATTCAACAACATCGGATGTGCCACGTTACGACCGTTTGGTCGAGTATCGTAATGGCAATTTGCGCGATGGTGATTGGTATTACGGGCCTCAAAAATGGATATTGAATAGTCTGCAGGCTACACATTTCCGTGAAACTGGGATTTACAATCGGGCTCGATTGACTTTAGCTTATCAGAATTATGAAGAAAGTCGGCACGATCGCGCTTTCGGGCGCACGAGTCTTAATAATCGCACGGAGCAAGTGAAAGCTTATTCTGCGAATTTGGATTTGGATTTAGATATTAATGAAAAAAGTAATTTGTTTTATGGCTTTGAGGCGATTTATAATGATATAAGCTCTGCCGCTTTCGCTGAAAACATTGAAAATGGAGCTACTTCGCCTATTTCTACGCGCTATCCAGATGGCTCAACTTGGCAGTCGTACGCTGCTTATATAAGCTATAAAAATAATATTAATCGACAATTTACATTATTGGCAGGTGCGCGGTACAATCAGGTCGGTCTCAATTCTCCATTTGACAAGACTTTTTTCCCGTTCCCGTTTGACGAAGCTGATATTAGCAAAGGCGCTTTAAATGGTAGTTTGGGAGTTGTTCTTCGACCTTCGGAAGGTTGGCAATTCAATCTCAACGGCTCAACTGGTTTTCGCTCACCAAATGTGGATGACATTGGCAAACTCTTTGATTCTGAGCCTGGTAACGTGATTGTGCCAAATCCAAATTTAGAACCGGAATATGCGTATAATCTGGATTTCGGTTTTGTAAAATCCTTCGGTGGCAAGGTGCGGCTGGATGCAACAGGATTTTATACTATTCTGGATAATGCTATTGTACGGCGCGATTTCAGTTTTAATGGGCAAGACAGTGTGATTTATGATGGCGAGTTGAGTCGGGTACAAGCCTTGCAAAATGTGGCTCAAGCCAAAGTATATGGCGTTCAGGCTGGTTTGGAAGCGGATTTGAACGATACATGGTCGGTCGCCAGTTATTTAACTTGGACAAAAGGTGAAGAAGACGACGAAGAGACGGGCGAGTCCGTACCGCTGCGCCACGCCCCGCCTTTGTTTGGAGCGACGTATATTAATTTTGAAGCAGATCGCTTGCGCGTGAGCCTGTATGCACAATATAATGGCGAAATTAAATATGAAGACCTTGCGCCATCGGAACAAGCCAAGCCACATTTGTATGCAATGGATGATAATGGAAATCCTTATTCGCCAAGTTGGTTAACGCTCCATTTGAAAGCTAGTTATCAAATAAATCAGGTGTTGCAGATCAATGCGGGTTTGGAAAATATCACCGATCAGCGCTATCGGCCTTATTCATCGGGCATTGTATCACCGGGTAGAAACTTGATATTGGCATTAAGGGGCAGGTTTTAATATTATATCCTTATGATATTGGAATGATCATATTATGTTTCATTCCAATATTATTTAATTATAAATATCGTGAAAGATTCAAAACAGCAAGAAAGAACTGGACGCCAGAGACAAGCCAAAGTACTTCGGCTTTTTAGGAAAATACATAAGGTAACTGCATCTTTGACGTTTATTATATTCTTTATCGTGTCTATTACAGGTTTATTATTGACCTGGAAAAAACATTCCGGTGGATTAATTTTACCTGATACGCAAACCGGTACTTCGACCAATAAAAAAGACTGGCTATCGCTCGATACGCTGGAAGTGCTTGCTATTCAGGGACTTGAGGCGCATAACCCGAAATTAAATCCTGAAGTAGATCGTATCGATGTGCGCCCATCAAAAGGTGTAATGAAATTTACATTTACAGATCATTATTATGAAGTGCAAATAGATGCTACAACGGGCAATATCATGCACGTAAAAAGGCGTTTTTCGGATTTATTTGAAAAGATTCATGACGGCTCTATTGTAGATAAATGGCTGAATATCAGTGGAGATTGGTTTAAATTGACATATGCAAATATTGCCGCTTTATCCTTGTTAATTTTTACTATTACAGGCTTTTGGCTGTGGTACGGCCCAAAAGTGATGCGGAAGGGGAATTGAATGATTGAGTAATGTGGGATGTTACTTCGGATTGTTTGTTACATCAAATATTAAATGAAACTTTTAATCAATCATTCATTCACCCCATAAAAAAACTTCCTAAGGGCTTCAATTTGCTGCCGATCGCCGAGTATAATAAAACTGGAGCTTGGTATGATCGCAGTATCAGGTTCTGGATTAATAACAAAACGGCCATCAGGACGCTTGAAACCAATAATATTAGCGCCAGTGACCTTACGCAAATGCATATCTCGAATGGTTTTCCCTTGTAATTCAGTTGGAAGCGCTTCATAGTGAACTTCTTCAAACACAATATCGGCCTGATAACTCCGAGTGATGTAAGAAAAAAATTCCACTGCTCCTGGCTTGCTGATGATGGTCGCCATGTAAAATCCACCGATTTGCTCAGGCATCACCACGTGATTAGCGCCGGCCAAGCGCAGCTTTTTCTCAGATTTTATACTCGAAGCACGACTCACAATAATGATGTCCTTATTCATCTGCCTTGCAGAAAGTACCGTGAATACATTGCTGGTATCATCCGGTAGAGCAGAAATCAATGCTTGGGCTTTTTTGATGCCTGCTTTTTCAAGCGCTTCATCATGCGTTGCATCATCATGGACGTATAATAACTCGTCGCTGCTTTTTTGAATAAGACCAATTCGCTCTTCATCCGCATCAATAATGACAAATGGTATGGTATGCGTTCTTAGTTGCTGCGCAATTTCTTTACCATATCTGCCGTATCCACATATAATAATATGATTAGATAATTGACTGATTTCCTTATTAATATGATTTATGTGCATATTTTTAAAAATTTCACCTTGTACGACATAATAACTAAATACTGCCAAAATATAAGCAAATACGCCAATATTAGTTATGATGTAAATAGATGTAAAAAGTTTACCCGCTGCATCTAAAGGGCTTACCTCGGTATACCCGACAGTTGAAATCGTAATCACCGTCATATAAAACGCTTCGAGCAGGCTGTATTTTTCAATCAGCATAAAACCGGCGATACCAATCAAAAGATCGGAAATGAGCAAGCCAATGGCAATTTGAATGCTGAGGAAAGAAGAAGGGATCGTATAAACATTCCAGCCCCGAAACCACGCTAAGCGTTTCATATTTGCCTTTTTGTCAAAGATAGGACGCCAAATTAGAAGTACGAAGTGCGAAATTGGAAATTTATAAATCGAACAGGCCTTCAATACGCGCTATTATGGCGATAATTTAGATTTTAGAAGCAATCCAAATCTTAATCTCTTCCAATCCATTCACATTTTTTAATTCGGTTTCCAATTTTGAAAAAATTACTTTCTCTTTTTTAGGATCACTGAATAAGGCTTGTTTTAGGTGGTTGGCAATAATAAATTCAGCGGACCGATGTTTTTCTTTTTTACGCAAATAGCGATTGGCCGAAAGAATCAAAGATTCTGTAAAATCTTGATTTCCAAGTTCATAGTGTAAAACAATTTGAAATATACGAGCCAAATCCTGAATATCTTGGCGTTCTTCGAGCTTGGGTTCATTCAGAATTCGATTGATCCAATCGAGCGCTTTGGGGTAATCTTTTTCCAAAAAATAAGCAATCGCAACGTTATAAATAATTGCCAGTTCGCGCGATTTGGTGATATTGCTGCCATAGGTGCTAAGCCCAATTTTAATATCTGGTACAATATTAATAACTTCTTTATATGCTTTTCGACTAAGATGATATACTACTTCAAGATAGTAAACGCTTTGAAAAATAAGCGCTTTAATTTTAAAGTTCTGAGCCTCCGTATGCCGCATTTTATTAAGTATAGGCGGAAATTCATCAATCCGATTCAAAATGAAGCAATTATTTAAATAATTATTAAGAATATTGATATAGCCTTCTTGATCTTCGTCAATCATGAACGTGTGCTCTTCGTACAGCGCAATCAGACTACGCAAATGCTGATTGGCTTGTGTATAATCGCGGGCGAGCTTGGCATAATTAAAACATAAAATATGATAATACAGCATCACTTCAAAACCTGTGTGTTGAGGTTGTTCTGCCACAAGTTGCTCGGCCAGTATTACCGTTTCTGATAATGACTGGCGTGCTTCATTCTGGTCTCGGTGATTCAGGAATAAATTTTCATACAAGTCGAGCATTTTTAAACGATAGCGGATGCGGTCTATGAGTTCGGTGGAGATATCCTGACAATCTCGAATCAATTCATTGGCATGGTTGGAAGTATAGCGGCGGATCAATTTGCGTTCCATCAATAAAATTTCCAGCATTTGAATATCATAATGATGAGAGCCGGCAAGTTTTTTGGCTTTGCGAATGAGCTTGGCCGCTTGTTTGAGGAGCCCTTTTTCCATTAATATATTAATGTCGAGCCATAGTTCATGGAGAGAAGTGCGCAAAGAGCGACCATTATTGTAGCTGCGCAGACTTCGCAGGACCAAATTGTACAAGTAATTTTTTCCGGAGGATAAATTCTTAGCGAATTTTGACTTGCCCAACTGTTTTTTTACGGTCGTTTCGTTGTAAATTTCAAGGTTGTTGAGAATATCGAATAGCCGTAAATATTGGCTTTCACCGTTGGTGATATGCCTTTTGGCAAAAATTTTGAAGTGGCGTTTTTCACTTTGATCCAATGAGTGTACCAACTCATGCAAAGCGTCAAATTCTGGCATAACTTATAATTTTTTAGGCTTTTTTTACGAGTTAAATAACTGATTAATAACAAGATAAAGTAAGAAAATATTTTATTTGATTTCTGAAAAAATGAGAAAACGTATTTGTATCAATACATATTTGTGAATTATCTTTGCATTCAACAAGCAGCAAACAATAAAAAATAATCATAAAACGCTATATCATCAAGCTAAAATTGCTTCGATTAAATTTTACAAACATGATGAAAAACACCAAAATCCTAGTTGGCATTATTGCTATGTACTCGTTGGTCGCTTACAGCAGCTGTAAAAAATGTCCTGAGTGCCCACAAAATAATATTGTTATTGATGATGCCGACACCATCAGCTTGCGAATTGTTATTGACGATGCGGACACGATTAGTTTGAAAATGGCAGCGCCCACCATCATGCGCGATAATCAAGTTGAAAAAGCATCTATTGTAATTGATGATGCAGATATGGCGCGTTTAATTATAGAAAGTGCAGATACCAGCAAATTCAATATAAAGATCAATCCACGTTTAATGGGTAAAGATACCTTGCAACAGAGGCAATAGATTTGGATTGGATGTTTCAGGTTTGGAAATAAGCTTAAACCTCTGCACTTGAAAACTTTAAGCTTTTGATCCTGCAACTTATCTTCTTCATAGCAACTATCCTATCGGCGAAAAAAAATCCCATTTTGTTTGACGTCGGGGCTGATATACCCTCGGCATGAGGCATCGTGTTGCCTCGTGAAACCCATGTGGCCTGTATAATCACAAAAACCAACTTCTTTTCGTTTGACCAGACTCCCAGAAGTCTGTAATCCCATGCTATTTAATCGAAGCGTTATAAAGGGCGTTCTCCGCGAATCCGAATTGCCGAGAAGGGGAGCGCCCAGCTTCGATTGTTTTTTTGTGGAATGTTGGAAGGAAGGAATAATGGAATGTTTGTGCAGCAATACCCCAATATTCAATTTTTTTAATCAAAAACCAAATTATCTTCCGCGCAACACATTTTTGTCGCCTGCAAGTGCAAAAATTCATGGCTTGCGTTTGTCTAAGCGCATTTTAACAACTAACTTGCCTCGGTTTGTTACCAAGTTTTACCAAAAAAATCTATATTTCGCAACTTGTAATTAGTTATCGGTTATTAGTAACCAGCAACAAGAAACCAGTAATTAATATCCAGAAACAAGCAGCAAGTAACCAGCATCTGAAAACAAGACAAAACCACGCGTATGCAATTAAAAAAACTTTTACTCTTAGGGGCAATTTTTATTACACTTGAAACACTCAGCGCACAGGACATCCACGCTACTTTGTTCAATATGACGCCTTTGACGCTGAATCCGGCGCTCACCGGCGCTTACGAAGGCACGGCTCGTATTGGCGGTATGTACCGCGATCAATGGAGAAGCTTTGTGCCAAATGCTTTTACCCGACCAACAATTTATCTTGATGCGCCGATCATTCGGGGCTTTCGCAAAACGGATTGGGTGGGCGTGGGCCTAATGAATTATAGTGATAAAGCAGGTTCAGGCAAACTGGGCGTCACCGCGAGTATGTTATCCTTGTCCTACCATTTTGCGATGGACAAAGCCCGTAAAAATGTATTGACGCTTGGCTTACAAGGCGGCCAGGTGCAACGCAGCTTCGGAGACAAGGAAAAACTTAAGTTTGCTGATGCCATTACTTCTGGATTACCTACTGAGGAAACCAGTTTCGACGATGTTTCTTATCTTGATTTCAATGCAGGATTAATGTTGCGCTCTACGCTTCAGGATAATGCCGGATTGGAAATCGGCTTGGCTTTCAATCACATTACACAGCCCAAATACAATTTCCAGGATGTTCAACCTGGCACGGATGATGGTGCACTCAAACGTCCCATGAGAATTGTAGCACATAGCAAATACGAAACTGATTTGACTGATAAATGGAGTATCGCGCCTACCGTGTTGGCACAACTCACCGGCGGCGCTACCGAAGTGATGTTGCAAGGTTGGGGCGGTTATCAAATCAACCAGGATTATAAACTTAATTTTGGTTTGGGCTATCGTTTTGGTGATGCAGGGCAGTTATTATTAGGTGCTGATTATCAGGAGCAATTGAAAGTAGCGTTTGGCTATGATTTGAATGTTTCATCCTTGAATGTGGCGAGCAAATATCAGGGCGGCTTTGAAATCGCAGCGTATTATATTTTCAAAATTTACAAGAAACCAGATACGCGCCCAGCGATTATTTGTCCGCATTTTTAATTAAGTTTTTGTTCAACGTCAAACGTTCAAGCATTAAACTTTAACAATTAAAGGGTTTAACAAAATTTTAAAAAATCCAATAAAGCTTTTAGCGTTTCATTTTTAGATATTTAGACGATAGATGTTAGACTTTAGATACATCTAATACCTTAAATACCTAAAGCCTTATTGCATAAAGATAAAGCTTATGAGAAAAATATTGATTCTGGCATTATTTCTGAGTTTGGGTTGTAGCATCGTGTTGGCGCAGCCCATTCGCAAAGCCGCCTATGATGTCCTCATCCAGGTAGCGGAAGAGCAGTATCAGAAAAAAGATTATTATCAGGCGCTCAAAAAATATGAGGAAGCTTATGATGAAAAACAGGATCGTACCCTGCTGCCAATGATTGCCGATCTTCAATTCCTCATCCGCGATTACACTGGGGCGGAACGCAGCTATGCGCGTTTGTTTCGCCGCGACGAAGATAATGCGTTCATAGAAAAGCGCTTCCTATATGGTAAGGCACTCAAAATGAACGGCAACTACCTCGATGCAATTGAGCATTTGAAATTATTTTCGGAAAACACCACCAACGACTCGCTAAAAACCCTGGCGCAGAACGAAATCGCGGGCGCAGAAATGGCACTCAATTCGCCGCCAGCTACCAAAAAGGTGAACATGGAAAACGCCGGCCGCAACGTGAATACCAATTTTTCCGAGTACTCTCCCACTTTTAGTCGTGGTAAGAACACCATGTATTTGTCGGCTTTTGATACCAAAGAGGTCATTATTGTAGATGAAAAGGCCACCAATTACCATGCGAAAATTTATAAAGCGACCAAAGACGAAACCGGCTGGGAGAAGCCAACCGTGCTGGATGAAAAAGTGAACCGCCCAGGCTACCACAATGTGAATGTGAGCATTTCGCCTGATGGCAATCGAATGTTTTTCACGCGTGCACAATTGGAAGGCAATGTGATGAGCGAAGGCAACATTTATTTCAGTATAGGCGGTGATGATGCTTGGAACGCTGCCAATGAAGTGCAAGGCATCAACGGAGATTATATCAACAAGCACCCGGTGGTTGGCGAATTGTTTGGGCGGGAAGTATTGTTCTTTTCATCCAATATGCCTGGGGGCAAAGGCGGATTTGATATCTACTACGCGCCCCTAGAAGGCGAAGGCAAATATGGCAAACCGATTCCTCTTGGCGATAGAATCAATACCATCGCTGATGATGAAACGCCGTTTTACTTGGATGGCACTTTGTATTTCAGTTCTGACGGGCATCCTGGTTTTGGTGGCTTCGATATTTTCTTCACCACCTGGGATGGTCAAAAATGGAGCGACCCGCTCAATATGGGCAATGCTTACAACACAAGCGTAGATGATCAGTTTTTTGCTTTGGATAGTGAAGGTTTCAATGGCTTCTTGGCTTCCAATCGCGAGGGCGGTCGCTCGGTAGAAAGCAAAACCTGCTGCAATGATATTTATACCTTCACCATGCCGAAAATGTCGGTGGACTTAGTGGTGGGTATGTTCGATGAAGCACGTAAACCTTTGCCTGGCGGTACGGTGCAGTTGATGGAGGTAATGAACAATAAAATCGGGCAAACCAATTCGCAAAGCAGCGAAAAAGGGAATCGTTTTGGCTTTGAACTGGCTTTTGAAATGCCGTATCGGATCATCGGGATGCGCGAAGGCTACTATCCTGATACGCTTGAATTTAATACGGTCGGTTTGAAAGAATCAAAAACAATTGAACAGCGTTTATACTTGAAAGCCAAGCCATTACCGCCTCCAGAGCCGGAATATGATACCATTTCGATGGAGCAACCAATTCTGCTGGAAAATATTTTGTATAAATACGATTCGGATCGAATCGAAACCGAAGCAGAGCTTGATCTTCAAGTGGTCTTTGAACTCATGACCGAATATCCTGATATGAAAATAGAATTGAGTTCGCATACCGATAATCGCGGTAATGACGCTTATAATGAAGACCTTTCACAGCGCAGAGCAGAATCGGCGCGTCGTTGGTTGGTGCGTAAAGGCATTTCTCGTGATCGAATTGCAGCCAAAGGTTATGGCGAGAAAGTGCCAAAAGCAGTGACTGCGAAGCAAGTAATTGAATCACCTTTCTTCAAAGAAGGCGATGTGCTCACTATTGAATATATTGATAAACTGGCAAGCGAAGAGCAAAAAGAAGCAGCACACGCGATTAACCGTCGTACGGAGTTTAAAATCACCGAAGGCCCGACCAGCATTATCATCAAGAGTACGCGTTTGCGAAAAAATACTTCGACCAAATCGTCCAACGATAGGAATACTTTGATCAAGTCTGACTCTCTGAAAATCAGCGAGTTCTCTTCTCTTTTTGGCAAAAAGGATTTGAAAGGAATGCCAATTATGGCATTTAATGAACGTTTGGTTGATCTTGGCAAAGTAAAAAGAGGCGCAAAACCAGAATATATTTTCGAGTTTATCAATCGCGGTGATGTAGACTTGATTATTGACGATGTATCAAGGTGCGAGTGCACCGAAGCCGAATGGACGGAAACGCCCGTCAAACCTGGCGAGAAGGGATTTGTAAAAATCATTTTCCTGAGCGAATTGAAAGAGCAATCGGAAACCGTTGAATTAGAGGTATTTTTGAAAAACAAAGAAACCGATACAGGGTATCCAATTATTGAAAAATTGAAATATAAGTTTGATTTGATAAAATAATTATAATTTGCCATTGTAGCATTCAAGGAGGCATCTTTCGGATAGGAGGGATGCCTCTTTCTGTTTCTAATTTATTTTGAAATTTGAACATGGTCAAACAGCAATTACAGCAATGGTTTCAGGCGATTCGCAAGGAAAAAATTTCCTGGCGATTAGCTTTGCCTTTGCGGAATCGTACGTTTTGGGCGTTGGTTTTGACTTTGTTGCTATCCTTGTTATTTTGGTTTTCGTTGCCGCGGCCTCTATTTGACAATCCTACCTGTATGGTGCTGGAAGACCGTGAGGGCGATTTGCTTGGCGCTCGAATTGCTGCTGATGGGCAATGGCGCTTCCCTGACCGCGATAGTGTACCCGAAAAATTCGCTAAAGCCCTTGTCACGTTTGAAGATCAGCGATTTTACTATCATCCTGGGGTTGATCCACTGGCGATTAGTCGAGCTTTTTTTCAAAATCTGAGTCGGGGGCGTGTGGTCAGTGGCGGTAGTACGCTCACGATGCAGGTCATTCGCTTGGCGCGAAAAGATAAACCCCGGAATTTGTATCAAAAAATGATAGAAGCCTTGCTGGCCTTGCGTTTGGAAATGAATCACAAGAAAGTCGAAGTGCTGGCTTTGTATGCTTCTCATGCACCTTTTGGTGGGAATGTGGTCGGATTGGATGCTGCCTCCTGGCGTTATTTTGGTAAACAAGCTCGCTTGCTTTCTTGGGCAGAAGCGGCTATGCTGGCAGTGCTTCCCAATAGTCCGGCATTGATTCATCCTGGTAGAAACCGGGAAGATTTATTGGAAAAACGAAATCGTTTATTAGATAAATTACTGAAGAACAAGCAAATAGATACTTTAACTTGTCGCCTTGCCAAAGAAGAGCCATTGCCCGAAGCCCCTTATCCTTTGCCGCGATTAGCGCCGCATTTGTTGGAGAGAGCTTATTCGGAGTATGTTCGGGCAGGAAAAACGAAACACTCCAAGATTCAAACGACGCTCGATAAGCACCTGCAAAGTCAAGTGACCGATATTTTGTCAAGACACCAGCAAATACTGCGTTATAATGAGATTCATAACCTTGCAGCGGTTGTTTTGGATGTAGAAACCGGCAATGTCTTGGCGTATGTGGGCAATGTTATGGGGGCAGGAGAAGAGCATGGCGAGCAAGTAGATGTGGTCAAAGCGCCGCGTAGCACAGGGAGTTTACTGAAGCCTTTTTTGTATGCGCTGGCATTGCAAGAAGGGCAGATTTTACCGAATAGCTTGCTTTCAGATGTGCCAATGCAGTTGAGTGGCTATCGCCCCGAGAATTTTTATCGAAAGTATGATGGTATGGTTTCTGCGGATCGGGCCTTGAGTCGTTCGTTGAATGTGCCATTTGTAAAGCTTTTGCAGGAATATGGCTTATCAAAATTTCATTTCAAACTACAAAAATTAGGTTTGACAACATTGCATCGGCCGCCGTCGCAGTATGGTTTGCCTTTGATTTTGGGCGGTGCGGAGGGCAGCCTTTGGGATATTACAGGCGCGTACGCAAGCATGGCGAGGACATTGAATCATTTCGGTGCAAATAGCGGATTGTATAATTCTGATGATTTTCATGCACCGAATTATTTGTTCCAGCAGGATGTGGCGAGTTTTCAAAAACCTGCCACATCTGAATTACAAAAAGAAACGCCTTATCTCACTGCTTCTGCAATTTGGTTCACTTTTGCTGCGATGCACGAGCTGGAACGCCCAGACGAAGAGGGTAACTGGCGGCAGTTTTCATCGAGTCAGCGTATCGCCTGGAAAACCGGCACCAGTATTGGCTTTCGGGATGGTTGGGCAATTGGCGTCAACGCGCGTTATGCAGTAGGCGTTTGGGTAGGCAATGCCGATGGCGAAGGCCGACCTGGCTTGATTGGAGTACAAACTGCTGCACCTGTTTTGTTTGATATTTTTAATCGCTTATCCAAAGCGGGTTGGTTTGAGCGTCCTTATGATGAAATGGTAGAAATCCCTGTTTGCAAATGGAGTGGCTATCGCGCTTCCAGTATTTGTGAAGTTGACAGCGTTTGGGCACCACAAAGTGGGCTTCGGACAGCCGCTTGCTCTTTTCATCAAATGGTTCATTTGGACAAAACCCAGGAATGGCAAGTTACAGCCGATTGCGAGGCATCAGAAAATATCGTGCATCAATCCTGGTTTGTGCTGCCGCCGCTCGAAGAATATTATTTTAAATCAAAAAATCCGACCTATAAAACGCTACCGCCTTATCGAAAAGATTGCTTGGACGCCCTGGCGCAAAGCGAAACCACCAATATGCAATTGATTTATCCGAAATATCCTACCCGAATTTATGTGCCGATTGATTTGGATGGAAATCCTTCGCGCACCGTTTTTACAGTTGCGCATCGAGAGCCGGAAGCCCTGATTTATTGGCATATTGACGAAGCTTTTATTGGTAGTACGCAGACTTTCCACAGCATGGAGCTCAATCCGTCGCAAGGCAAGCATATATTGACTTTGGTAGATGAAAAAGGAAATCGATTGGAACAGAAATTTGAGATTATCGTAAAGTAAAATTTATTGACCTTCAACTCCTAACCTCCTCAACTTTCATCCCGCCTCGTTTGCGCTGAAGCTTTAGCGAGCGAAAGTCAACCTTTCAATTTAAATAAAAAAAAAACTCCTACATCTGGGGAGGCAAAATTCGGATGTAGGAGCATCAACATACTATGAGAAAACTACACGCCACAAATAAACACAATCAGAGCGCAACAAAAAAGCGGTATTTAGGCTATGGTGAAGCATTCGGTTGATATGGTGCTTTTGGCTTAGAATGTGGAAACGGAGTGAAGAAAAAAAAGATAGAATGAATATATCCTATTGAAAATCAATTAAATAAAAATCCTACACCTAGAAGGGATCAAGGTGTAGGACGAATCAAACATACCATGAGAAAACTTGCGTCAAAGATAAGCATCCTAACCTGAGTAAACTTGGTGATTTACTAAGTGGTGTGAGCGATGATGGAAGTGGTTCATTTTTATTAGAAAACGGGAAATTGGATAAAGGGAAGGATATACTTTTTTAAGAAACGGTCATTTTCCGTGAGGGAACGGATAAAATCCTGCGCCTGCGCAGTGCACGACGCAGGGTGTGAACAAACATACTATGAGAAAACATTTGCAAGATATAAAAAAGTATCGCATTAAAAAATAATTTGATGTGTCTTTGTTTAAGATTGATTATTAATTATTTTCAAATAGAAAAATTATTTTATTTGAATTTCTACAATCGGGATTTTGATTTCCACCCGCGTGCCACGTGGTTCTTTTGTTTTGGAGTGCTTGAGGTCAATGGTTGTCACAAAAACTTCGGTATCTTTTGAATTATGTAAAATTTGCAAGCGTTTTTCTGTGATGTTCGTACCTTTAGAGCGATGATTTTGATATTTAGCGTCCTGAAGCTGAAGCAAACGCGCTTTTTCCCGACCAATGCCATTGTCTTCCACCACGCAAAGGATCGTATCGTCATCGTATAATGTAAATATCACTTTGATAACGCCGTCTTTTCTGGTGCGCAGGCCATGCTCGATGGCGTTTTCCACATAGGGTTGCACAATCATGGTTGGTACGCCAAGAATATCTTCTTCGATTTCATCGTCAATAATAATCTCATATTTCAAGCGCCCTTCAAAACGGAGTTTTTCATTGATATACAAATAATCCTCCAAAAACTCGATTTCTTTTTCCAAAGAAATGATTTCCATATCAGAATAATCAAGGCTTTGGCGCATCAACTTTGCAAATTTTGCTAAATATTTGGCCGCCGAAGTGATCTCATTAGAAGTGATATAATTTTGAATGGAATTGAGTGCATTATACATAAAATGCGGATTCATCTGTGCACGTAAGGCCTTGAGTTGTAGCTTAGTAGCCTGTAAACGAAGCAATTCCGCCTCTTTTCTTTTCTTTTCGGCTTCGTATTTGATTTCTAATTCTAATTGCTTCCGCTTTTCCAATTGCTCCAAATATTGCTCTTCCATGCGGCTGTGCAATGCCTGATATTCGTAGGCGTTTTTATAATCGGCAAGTTCAGCGTACAACCCCGCAATGTCTTTACAAACATTGGAAAGTTGCTTGAAATCCTCAATTTCCTCTGCATAATCAAACGCTTGTTCATAATGCTGCATTGCGCGTTCGCGGTTACCCAACTCCGCGTACAAACGGCCGCGCCAGGATTCAATGTTTGAAAAATTATAATAATCTTGCTCGGATTTTTCTTTATATAGTCTTTCCGCAAGGTCAAATAATTCAAGGGCTTCCTGATATTGCTTTTTTTCCAAATAACAATAACCGAGATTGGCATTGGCGCTAGCGCGAGCTTGCTGGCTCATATCGTCGGCAGTGTCAATCGCTTTTCGGAAGTAACATTCGGCGTTTTCATAATCGCTCAAAGCCATGTAACCGTTGCCCACATTGAGGTAATGCCAGGACAAACGAGTGCGCATTCCCATGGCTTCGCACATATCGAGTACCTTTAGGTAGGATCGAACGCTTTTTTCGTAATCATCGTTGCGCTCATAAATTTTACCCAGACCGCTGTGAATCAGCGTTAAAAAATACTGATCTTTCAAGCCCAGCGGCATTTGCAGCAGGCGAATTTTTTTATCGGCTTCCAGCAACAATTCAATCGCTTTGGAATAATTGGAATAATGCAAATACATATAGCCTTCGCGGCAGGTGAAGCGTGCCAGTAGCCGTTCGTCGGGGAAATTTTTGAGCAAACGCTCTGCTTTTTCCAGATAATCGGAGGCATCGTCCATCTGCTCAAGATTCATGCAAGTTCCCGCAAAATCAATATACGCCTCGGCAAGTTGTTTGGCGGCGCCGCGTTCTTCCAAAAGTTCTATAGCTTCCTCGAAATGACGTTCTGCTTCGTGAAAATTGTACAACTGATTTTCAATGGCAGCCAGATTCAAATGCAGATTCAATCGGAAATCGGGATGGTCGTGGGCATTGAGCAAGCACAGTTGTTCAGAGAGTAATTCCTTCGCACGCGTGATATTCGTAAATACATAATATTCGGTTAACTGGTCAATAATAAACAACCGTTGCAAGGTGTCTTTCTGACGCGGGAGCTTTTGCTCCAATTGGTTGACGTTGAAGAGAGTGGTTGCTGTAGCGCTCATAATCGTGTAAAAATACAAAAGGACTACATTCCATTCTTAGAATGTAGTCCTCCCATGTTCCTTATAATGAAAAAAAATTATTGCGGCAGAATACCGCCACAACCATTATTGTGTTTTTTCTTATCCTTACCGCTTTTACCGCCGGTAATTTTGTTCATATCGCCCTTCGGAATGGGCTTGACGCCTTTTTCTTTTTTAATATCGTCTAAATTCTTCTTGGTTTTTCCCATAGCATACTTTTTTAGCGTACACGGGACGTGCCTTTGTTAAATGAGAATCGGTTTTCGTTGGATAAAGGTACGAAATAAATCCGGTGCGTGAAACAATTTGCGTCCGGTGTACTCACATTTTTTATTAACACATAAATATTCATTGATTATTGATAATGGACAATTGATTATTATTGATTGTCCATGATTAATCAATCATCAATTATCAACCAACAATATCAAAGTCCTTCCTGAAGCTTGCGCATCTGTTCCATAAAGGCTGGGCGTCGGCGCCGCGAAACCTCAATTTTCATATTATCATCCATAATCAAATAACCACCATCACCTTTTACAAATTTTCGCATATAATTCAGATTGATAACGTGGCGCTTATGTACTCGATAAAAATTGAACGGCGCGAGCAGGTCTTCATATGATTTGATGGTCTTGGACGCCGTGATGCGCTCTCCACCTTGCATATAAATATGCGTGTAATTATCCTCGGCTTCAAAACGCACGATGTCGCGAATATTAACAAAATAAATACCATCTAATGCAAAGATACTCAACTTCGTAAATGCATTCGGATTGTTGTAATAATTGCTGAACACATCCAAACGCTTGTCAATCTGATTGTCTTGCTTTGGGCGAATCCGCGATACGGCTTCGCGCAAAGAATCAGGATCAATCGGCTTCAAAATATAGCCAATCGAGCTGTATTCGCAGGCTTTAATGGCGTACTCTTCATACGCGGTGACAAATACAATCTCAAAATTGATTGGGCGCAGTTGGTTGAGCATCTGGAATACCAAACCATCGGGCAGGCTAATGTCCAAAAATGCGACATCGGGCTTCGTTGCAGGATCGGAAAATAATTCCACACCTTCTTCTACGCTGGTAGCCTCGCCAATGAGTTCCACTTCTTCGCAGTACTGCGCCAATAAGTTTTTCAGATTGTTTAGCCCTTTAACTTCATCTTCTACAATTACTGCCTTAATCACTGTTTTTAGGATTTTAAAGGTGATAATACCCTGGGGGTAAAATAAATTTGAAATTTAAAATACGAAATTTGAAAAATATTTAATTTAATTATCAATGATAAATATTCAATAACCAGTTGTTTATGTTCCTCTTACTCTTGTGGTCGCCAATATTTTCCGTACACTATACTTGCCGGTGCCATTGGCCCAAACCATTAATAGCCCGCCAATAATCGCCAGATTTTTACTAAATAACAGCGCTTGTAGGCGTCGTTCTGGCTCAGGATCATTCCAATAAGAATGCACAATAAAGGTAACGGGAATCCAGTACAAAAGTAACAGAATTGCCCCAAATCTTGCGCGATACCCCAGCAAAACGAACAATCCACCCAAAATTAGCAAAAAAATAGCAGCGATAAGCAAGAAATCCTGATTCCAGGTAAGCCCGTAGGCGGTCATTTTTACCTTCGTCGCTTTGAAATAAAAAATAGAATCGTAAGCATCGTATAAAAAGATGAAAGACAAGAGGATACGCCCTATTAAATCAACAATATTTTTCATTTAAATTAAAGAGTTGACCCGCGCCCGCTGAAGCTTCAGCGCAAGCGAGGGAAGTTTAAACGAGTCGCAAGCTACAAAAATTTGGCTACTGCACAAGCAACATTTTGCCCGTCCATCGCAGCAGAAACAATGCCTCCGGCGTACCCGGCCCCTTCGCCACAAGGAAATAACCCTTGTATTTGAGGGTGCATATAAGTAACGCGGTCGCGCGGAATGCGGATCGGCGCGCTGGTGCGGCTCTCTGTACCAATCACATTGGCTTCTTCGGTGTAATAACCTTTCATTTTTTTTCCGAATTCTATGATTCCTTTTTGTAATTTTTTGTAAATAAAATTTGGAAGCAATTCATGGAGCGGAGCGCTTGTCAATCCGGGGATATAGGAGGAATCGGGTAGGGTAGTGGATATTTTTTTATTTACAAAATCGGTCAAACGCTGCGCCGGTGCTTTCTGACTTCCATCGCCAAAATGAAACATCGCTTGTTCGACACTTTTTTGAAATTCCAACCCTGCAAAGATTCCAAATTGCTGAAAGCCTTGCAAATCCTCGGTTTCTACGGATACTACTGTGCCTGAATTGGCAAATTCAGAATCCCGACGCGACATCGACATTCCATTCACTACAATTTCACCGGGAGCAGTGGCAGCGGGCACGACCAAGCCGCCCGGGCACATACAAAACGAAAACACGCCTCTGCCGTCCACCTGGCAAACCAATTTATAACTCGATGCCGGAAGATTTTCATCACGCGGCGACTGTCGATACTGGATTTTGTCAACCAAATCCTGTGAATGCTCGATGCGTACACCCAAAGCAAAAGGCTTGGCTTCGATGAGAATATCATGTTGATATAATAATTGGTAAATATCTCGTGCAGAATGTCCGGTCGCCAGAATGACAGCATCGGCGAGGTGTTTAGCCTGATTATTTACTATTACGCCGAGAATTTTACTATCTTTTATAATAAAATCGGTAACACAACTATCAAAATGAACTTCGCCGCCGTATTGCAAAATCGTTTCCCGAATATTGGCAACGATATTGGGCAATTTATTAGACCCAATATGCGGGTGGGCATCTATCATAATATCATCATTTGCCCCATGTTCTACCAATAATTTTAATACTTTGTAAATATCGCCGCGCTTATGCGAACGCGTATATAATTTCCCATCAGAATAAGTGCCGGCGCCGCCTTCGCCGAAGCAATAATTGGAATGGGGATTTACAATACCGAATTGCTGAATCGCTCTGAGGTCGCGCCGACGAGTGCGTACATCTTTACCTCGGTCAAAAATAATCGGCTGTATGCCTTGTTCGATCAATTCCAATGCTGCGAAATAACCACCTGGCCCAGCGCCTACAATAATTGCTTTTTTTTTGCCGTTTACGGGCTTCAAACCCTTGATAATAATGGGTTCTGGCTGGAATGACTCATCAATAAAAACTTCGACTTTGAGCAGATAGAAAGGCTGCGATCCGCGTGCATCAATCGAGCGACGTACGACCCGAATATCCTTGATTTCATTCACTTCCAAGCGACACTTTTCGGCGGCGCGCTGCTTGATGACTTGCTCAATGGCCGCTTCTCTGGGCAGCAACTTGAGCTCGATTTCTTTTATCATTCAAAAACTTTAAACTTCCTGCGATCGCCATAGGCTTGCCGCAGGCGACTTTATCGTGGGCAATCCGGTCGGTATTGCGGATCATCCTGAAAGCCTGTTTTAAAATACCGTTTTCCGTTCAAAAAAGTTTTATTATCCTCAAAAGAAAGATTGTAGGAACGCACTTCGCCATTGTTGAATTTTAGCTTCAAAGCCGCGCCACCACTCGCGTTGCCGGTGACTTCCCAGGTGCCTGCACCGTCATCTTTGCCCGCGCTATAGCCCGATGCGCCGCCCGTATCAATGGTAATGCTGGAATTGCTGTTGTATTTGAAATAACCTGCTGCGCAAAGATGGATTTCTTCTTGAGAACTCATACCGCCGTAACCTCCAGAACTACTTGAATTATAAGAGGATAAATATGTCAATTTTGTATTTTTTAATGCTTCTTTCCATTCATTCACAACCGGGGCGACCACAGGCTTACTAAACTTGACGCTTTTCGCTAAAGCGAGTGCCAATTCCCGATGCTTCGGGCTGTACATTTCGCTGGTAGTTATAAACATCACCGAAATGCCTTGTCCATAAGGATTGACTAAAGAAATGATAAAAGCCTTAGCGGATGCACCTTGCAGATAGCCTGAAAATTCAGCGCCTACGCCATTATTACCAATATTTTCATAATCGCCGGAACGTTGTAAAGAAACGCCTTCTTCATTTAGCCCTGCGTCCGCTTCTTTTTTAATTTGTTCTAAATTATTATAATCATGTTCTGTCATCGCCATCAAACCGACTTCCGTATTAGAAGCCAACAACAATGCGTCGCCTGACTCCTGACCAAACCAGCCTTCTGGAATGATAAAACTGATGCCTACGTACTTATTATCAATTTTGCCGCTTATTTGTGCGGAAACAGTTATTGTATAAAGAAGTAAAATGAAAATTAAGGAATTGATTTTCATGTAGTTGTGATGTGGTGATCTTATGATATAATGATGTTGTGATCTAAGATTAAATAATGAATAAAATCAGCCTCCGTCTCCTTTTTTTGTAAAATCCTTTTTTTCTTCGACTTCCGGTAATGTCCAGGTATTTGTGCCTGTGCTTTTCATTTTTTCAGGAATAAAGACCTTGACTTGCACTTCTTCTCGGCTCGTGCCTTTGGTCGTGCCCACCGGGCGACGGATTTTATCCTTGGAAACTAATAATAATGTGTTCCCCTCCAACTTAGCTTCTACCTCGTAGCGACCTTCTTTGATTAAAAATGCAAAAATACCTTCTGAAGCATCGTACAAACTGGCTTTCGTTTCGATCATTACCTCATTTCCGATCCAAGTTTCAATCGTGAATTCCCCATACAGGTCAAGCTGCAAGGTAGTCGCGGTATCCATCGCAAACGTCTGGTGGATATACTTCTGATTTTGCGCAAAGCCAATAGAAACGATCAAAAACAAAAAAGGAAAGGGGTAAGAATATTTCATAGACATTCTTTTCTACTAAAACGACGAACTAACCCCGGTGTTGTTGACAGAAGCATTCTTTAGCTTTACCGTGACATTTTCCGGCGCAAAAATCGTAATAGAAAAAGAGTCTTCCAAAGGCTTGCCGCCAATTTCTACCACTTTCCCCGCAGCTGGGGCTTCGATCAGCAGCATACCATCACTATCCTTGGCCACCAAGTTGTAACGACCAGCACTAATCAAGGATTTCAGGATAGATTCATTGCCGCTGTTAAGCGTAATGGTCATTTGAATGCGCAGCAAATCACCTGTCCAGGTTTTTACCTCAATATTGCCGGGTACATTCACCATCACGGTTTGTTGCTTCGCAATTGCAAAAGATTTTACTAAGGTTTTTTCTGCGACCTGACCGAAGGCGAGGGGTGCTATCAGCAGGAGGAGCATAGTAATAGTTGCGAAATAATGTAGAATTCTTGTCATAGCGACCTCCTTGGTTTAAAATTTAATAATAATTTATCGCCGCCATGTTTTCCAATCACCCGAAATGTCGCTCATGGGAAGTAAGGCGATTTCACATTTGAAAACCTGCCTTTATATTTTTAGTACAATTTAAGCCATTTTAAGCAAAGAAGCAATGACTTTAAGCATTGTACTGTACTGTTAATTGTCAACTATAAAATAAAATATTTGTAAAATGTTGAAAATTAGATATTAAGCCCTGGTTTTGACTTTATTCAAAGCTTCTCGAATGAACGATAATCGCTCCAGTACACCCTCCAGTTTTTCAAGTGGCAACATATTCTCGCCATCGCTTTTGGCTTCGGATGGGCGCGGATGCGTTTCAATAAAAAGTCCATCTACGCCAACGGCCACGCCTGCTTTGGCAATGGTTTCGATCAAAGCTGGCCGCCCGCCGGTGACGCCGCTCGCCTGATTCGGTTGTTGCAATGAATGCGTACAATCCAGGACCACCGTGGCTCCGAGCGCTTGCATAGTCGGGATTCCTCTAAAATCCACCACCAAATCCTGGTACCCAAAAGTCGTGCCGCGTTCGGTGAGAATCACTTTGTCATTGCCTGATTGAATAATCTTGTCCATCGCATATTTCATCGCCTCCGGGCTCAGGAATTGCCCTTTTTTTACATTCACCACTTTGCCCGTATCGGCAGCAGCCACAAGCAAACTGGTTTGGCGGCATAAAAAGGCCGGGATTTGCAAAATGTCAACATATTCTGCAGCCAGGGCCGCCTCTTCATCGGTGTGAATGTCGGTAGTAGTAGGCAAATCTAATTGTTCGCCTACTTTTTTCAAAATGCTTAATCCTGTTTCGTCGCCGATACCAGTGAAGGAATCCAAGCGAGAGCGATTGGCTTTCCGATACGAGGCTTTAAAAATATAAGGAATATGCAGCCGCTCGCAGATGGCGCTTACTTTTTCAGCTACTTCCATGCACAAGGCTTCGCTTTCGACCACACAAGGGCCGGCGATCAGGAAAAAATTATCAGAATCGGTATATTTGAGCTTGGGAATTTGTTGAAGGTTCATGTTTTTCTTTTGATGCTGTTGATACTCTGGATACTATTGATACTCTGGATAACTTTAGTATCAAAAGAAACTATAGCATCCATTTTAAATTTGTTTTTGCAAAATTACACTTTTAGGATGCAAATCGTTCAACTAAAATGGC
>JANRME010000309.1:0-27860 GCA_033761835.1 Saprospiraceae bacterium | reverse complement strand
CTTGATATAGAGGTAGATCCGACGCTTGATCTGGTGGAGGAAATTCAACGCCTGAAGAAAGAAAAAAACGCCGTCATTCTGGCGCATTACTATCAGGAATCGGAGATTCAGGATGTGGCGGATTATATCGGCGATAGCTTGGGCTTGTCGCAACAAGCTGCCAAAACCGAAGCGGATATTATCGTATTTGCCGGGGTGCATTTTATGGCGGAAACCGCGAAAATATTGAGTCCGAGCAAAAAAGTATTATTGCCCGACCTGAAGGCTGGCTGCTCGTTGGCAGATTCCTGCCCGCCGCCGCTGTTTAGAAAATTCAAAGAAAAATATCCCGACCACGTTGTGGTAAGTTATATCAACTGTACAGCGGAATTGAAAACGCTGACCGATATTTGCTGCACTTCGACTAATGCGGTGCATATTATTGAGAGCATTCCGAAGGATCAACCAATTATTTTTGCGCCGGATATTAATCTTGGTAAGTATTTGATTAAAAAAACCGGCCGTGATATGGTGCTCTGGAATGGCGCTTGTATGGTGCACGAGATTTTTTCAGCTGAGAAAATAGCAAAATTAAGAGCACGCCACCCCGAAGCGAAATTCATCGCCCACCCTGAATGCGAGCCGCATATCCTCGAAACGGCTGATTTTATTGGCTCGACGACGGGTTTATTGAAATATACCATCAATAGCGATGCGAAAGAATTTATTGTAGCCACCGAAGCAGGGATTTTGCATCAAATGCAATTAAAATCACCGGATAAAACGTTTATCCCCGCGCCACCGAATAACACTTGCGCCTGCAACGAATGTCCGCACATGAAGCGCAATACGATGGAAAAATTATATACCTGCATGGAATACGAATTGCCTGAAATTATTCTGCCGGATTGGGTAATCGAGCAAGGGCGAGCAAGTATTGATCGGATGCTAGAAGTTTCGGCAAGAGCAGGATTAAATAAGGATTAGTGTGATATTATAATTTAATTGAAGTTCTTTTATTACTAAATCACAAAATCATTATTACCATATTAACACCCCAGCAAATCACAAAATTTCAAGCTGGAATACAACAAAACCGCTTTTCGCCGTTTAATTGTAACTTTGCAATCCCTTGAACGATACAAAACACTAAAGACGGTGAAGAAATTTATTCTATTGCTATTTTCCCTCAGTTTGTTCTCTTCTATCAATGCCCAAAGAGGTTGGGAAGCAGGTGGATGGCTGGGTGCATCTTATTATTTCGGCGATTTGAATACAAATTACGACCTGAGTATGCCAGGATTGGCCGGCGGCATTATAGGTCGCTTCAATTTCAATAACCGCATTTGCATGAAGTTTTCGGGCAATATCGGTACGATCATGGGTGACGATGCCATTTCTAAAAATACCTTTGAGCGTGCACGCAATCTGAGTTTTCGTTCCAGGATTATCGAAGGCGCAGCACAATTAGAATTCAATTTTCTACCATATACGCATGGCAGCAGCGAAGAATTTTTCACGCCATACTTGTTTGCTGGTTTAAATGTGTTTCATTTTAATCCTGAAGCAGAATACGATGGAGAATGGGTCGAACTGCGCCCATTGGGCACAGAAGGTCAATTCAAAGGCGAAGAATATTATTCGGTAAACGCAGGTCTGGCATATGGTTTTGGTTTTAAAATAGATTTGAGCTACGAATGGAGCTTGAATATTGAAGTTGGAGCACGTACGCTTTTTACGGATTTTGTGGATGATGTCAGTGGATTTTATCCTGATAATGATGATTTGCGCAGATCACGGGGAGAATTAGCAGCCGCACTATCTGATCGTTCTATTCTGATTCCTGGCGTGAACGAAGGTCAAATCGGCGAGGCCGGACGCCAGCGCGGTAGCACCAACCTCAATGATTCTTATGTATTGGCTGGTATTGGTATTGTGTATTATTTTGGCGATTTGAAATGCCCCTCCTACGGCAATCGCCGGAAGCTTTAATTCTAATTACGGGTGTACTCTATTTTCTTTGGTAGGCATTTGAATAGCGGCCATCGAACGATCGTGTTACTACATCTAATGTTTGCTTTATACCTTGCATAATTTGCTTATCTTGCAGATTCATCAATGAGGTAAAATTTACAATGAAAAAGTCAAAAGTCATTCTGCTCGGACTGACGATCACATTCGCCGCCTGCCGCCAGGAGCCAAAAGATGAATGGGTGAGTGGTTATGACGACCCTCAAAGCCGCGACACGACCGTTCATGGTCATCAATATCGCTATTATCATGGATTTTTCTATCCAGTTTTTGCAGGATATATTTCCCCACGCTCTTATCAAGGTGCAACCGTACAGCAAATTGCCAACCCAAATTATCAGCCTGCGCGTGTCACGCGTGGTGGTTTTGGCAGGACTTCTGCAGGTAGAACTTCTGGGAGTTAATTTTGTGATGTGTTGATTTTAGTGAATCTTCACGCCATAAGCTTTTAACCCGTTTACACCGCATTTACCACAATTATGGAAAGAGGTTTGGTCAAAGAGCGCCGCAATTGGCAGAAAATCGTTGAAAAACAAGGCTTTATCTTCCATTCGGTAGAAGGCAAATACTGGGATGAAAGTGCCTGTTATGCTTTTCGCAAAAAAGAAATACTGGAAATAGAAAAAGCGACGGAAGAACTTTTTTCCATGTGCATGGAAGCCATTGAAGCGGTGCTACATGAAAACAGATTAAAAGAATTCGCCATACCAGAACCTTTTCACGAGCGCATCCGCGAAAGCTGGGATGCCGACGAACCTACGCTTTACGGGCGTTTTGATCTGGCTTACGATGAAGGACAAATCAAATTATTAGAATTTAACGCCGACACGCCTACTTCACTCCTCGAAGCTTCTGTTATTCAATGGTATTGGTTGCAGGATTATGAAAATAAGCTGGATCAGTTTAATTCTATCCACGAGCAATTATTGGAACAATTCAAATACTTTCGGCAGCGTGGTATTTTTCATCTGCATTTTGCTTGTATCACTTCGAGCGACGAGGATTATATGACAGTAGCTTACCTGATGGATTGCGCGCAGCAGGTCGGTTTGGAAGTGAAATTCATTGATATTCAAGACATTGGCTGGGATGCTGATCGTGAGCAATTTGTTGATTTGTATCGAGAGGAGATCAAGTATTGCTTTAAATTGTATCCTTGGGAATTTATGTTGAATGAGGAATTTGGGCGACATACACTTGCCGCGAACACCCAATGGATGGAGCCCTTTTGGAAAATGCTTTTATCAAACAAAGCAATTTTGAAAATACTGTGGGAATTGTATCCAAATCACCCGAATTTATTGCCTTGTTACGATCAACCAAATCACCTCAAAAGTTATGTAAAAAAGCCACTCCTGAGTCGCGAAGGTGCTAATGTGACCATTGTAGAAAACGGCAAATTGCTCCAAGCTACGCAAGGTGAATATGGCTACGAAGGCTATGTATATCAAGCTTATTTTGACCTGCCAGAATTTTCAGGGAACCGACCAGTGATTGGTAGTTGGGTTGTGGGCGACACGCCCGCGGGCATTGGCATTCGAGAAACCAATTCGTTTATACACGACAACCTGGCGCGATTCCTGCCGCATTATTTTTATTAAAACTGGCTTATAGGTTTAAGGCGTATAGGTTTATAGGTATATATACTATTCCAACCTCCTTCATCGACCAAAACCCTTGCCTGGCCGAGCATTTGGAGCTTATTGCCAAAAAAGTAAGCCAGACTGCCCAAAACTTGCTATTTTTGCCTTTCGGTCGAACTGCTTGAAATGATTCAACAAAAGGAAATTTTGCTACCACCCATGCCGCGTGGGTTTCATCTCATCACGAGACTGATACTCCAGGAGTCGCCCTCATTGCCTGAGTCCGGCTTGTTTCATCTTTTTATCAAGCACACTTCAGCTGCTTTGACGATTAATGAGAATGCCGACCCAACGGTTCGAGAGGATTTTGAACAAATTTTCAACCGAATTGTACCCGAAAATCTACCTTTTTTAAAACATAATTTGGAAGGACTCGACGATATGCCTGCTCATATTAAGGCTGCGATGATAGGATCTTCCATTACAATTCCTATAACGAAAGCACAATTCAACCTCGGCATCTGGCAAGGCATTTATCTTTGCGAATTTCGCAATCGCGGCGGCGCCCGAAGCTTGGTGGCAACTATTTACAGTTAAAAACCGAAGTAAATTTGTGCTGTTTTAAATATAAAACGCACAACATTTTATAATAAAACCCTTACAAATATGCCCATTTTAGGCTCTATAATAAAAAGAGGACTTACGCTTGGAGAAAAATTAGAGCGACAGAATGTAGCTCCTATCTTATTGCAAACCAGAACTTTGCGTCGGCTATTGCGCATGGCCAGCCAGACCACCTTTGGTCAATATTACGATTTCAAAGAATTACTCAAGTCTTCTAATTTAATTGAAGATTTTCAACAAAAAGTGCCCATTCATAATTATGATACCATGTACGAGCGCTGGTGGCACATGACACTCAATCAAGTAGAAAATGTGACGTGGCCAGGCAAGGTGAAATATTTTGCGCTGAGTTCGGGTACTTCGGGTGCGCCGAGCAAACATATACCAGTGACCGATCATATGATTCGCGCTATCCGCCGCGGTAGTACCAGAATGTTTTTTAACCTGAATCGCTTTAACCTTGAAGCAGAGTTATTCACCAAAGGAATGTTGCTTTTAGGTGGCTCAACCACTTTGCAAAATCATGGCGACTATTTTCAGGGAGATCTTAGCGGTATTAATGCTGGCAAAATCCCGTTTTGGATACGGCCTTTTTACAAGCCGGGAGTAGAAATTTCTCGGATTAATGATTGGAACGATAAAATTGAAGAGATTGCCAAGCACGCCCCGGAGTGGGATGTAGCTTTTATGGTGGGCATACCTGCGTGGATACAACTGATGATGGAACGCATTATAGAGGTTAATAAAGTGCAGCATATTCACGAAGTGTGGCCTAACCTTACAGTGTATGTGCATGGCGGCGTTCATTTTGAGCCGTATCGAAAGGGTTTTGAAAAATTGGTCGGCAAACCCTTGATTTATATGGATTCTTACCTTGCCTCCGAAGGATTGATCTCTTTTCAAAATCGCCCTGATACTCGTTCTATGAGGATGTTATTGCATAATGGCATTTTCTTTGAATTTGTACCGTTCAATGAAGAAAACTTCGATGAAGAGGGCAATATTCGGGAAAATGCGCAAGCACTTTCGATTGATGAAGTAGAAGAAGGCGTTAACTATGCGCTACTGATGAGTACTTGTGCAGGAGCATGGCGGTATCTGATTGGCGACACGATAAAGTTTACCGATAAGGAACGCGCGGAAATCATTGTAACTGGGCGTACCAAGCATTATTTGAGTATTGTTGGAGAGCATCTTTCGGTGGACAACATGAACCAGGCAGTACGCGCTGCTGAAGAAATCTTAAATATTGACATCCGTGAGTTTACGGTATCCGCAGTGCAATCGGGTAACTTTTTTGCACACAAATGGTATGTGGGTTGTCATCAAAATGTGGATATTCCAACCCTGGCGAAAGTCTTGGATGAACAATTAAAAATTGTGAATGATGATTATCGAATAGAGCGGGATCATGTGTTGCAAAATATTGAATTAGAGGTGATTGCACCTGATGCTTTTAACCAGTGGCTTGAGTCGCGGGGCAAACTCGGCGGACAAAACAAGTTTCCGCGCGTGATGAAAAAAGATCTGTTTGAAGAATGGGAGCGCTTCGTGCGGCAATCTCCCGCAGCACAAATGCGTTCGGATGAAGTCCTTAATTGAAGGGATACAGACGGGGTTGATCTTGTGTTTTCTGATTGGCCCAATTTTTTTTACCTTGCTCCAAACCGGTATTGAACGTGGCTTCCGGGCGGGTGCGGCCGTAGGCATGGGCATTTGGGTGAGTGATTCCATGTTTGTATTGATATTTTACTCCGGCGTCCATTACATCGCGCAATTACTGGAATGGGAAGGCTTTTCGCTGTATGTTGGAGTTGTGGGGAGTATTATTCTTGCTGCTTTCGGGGTCTGGGCCTTGCTTACAAAACCTGCTTTTCAAAACCCCTCCGACATTCATTTCAAACCCTCCTCTTCTTATGTTTCCCTTTGGTTCAAAGGTTTTCTGATCAATTCGATCAATCCTTTTACTATTCTGTTTTGGTTCGGTTTGATGAGTACAACGGTTTTGAAAAATAGCTTAGATACTTACAACGTAATGCTCTTTTTCGGAGGCACTATTGGTACGGTAATTCTTACGGATATATTGAAAATACTTATGGCCAAACGCATCCGGCGGTGGCTGCAACCCAAACATATTTTGCTACTGCGCCGTGTTTCGGGCATTGCGCTTATTGTATTCGGTATTGTGCTGTTAGTACGCACCATTCTTGTATTGCAATAACTATTTCCCCTTTATGATTGACAATTTTTGTGTTTGAATACTGCTTTGAGTTTCAAATTTTACCAAATACATGCCTTCCGGCAAATTTTCCAAAGGAATCGATTTGGTATTTTGACCAATAAAAATAACTTGACCTTTGCTGTTAAGTAATTCGACTTGATAATCAACAAGTTCTGTTTGAATTAAGGCAAAATCTTTGGCCGGATTCGGGAAAACCAAAAAGCGTTCATCCTTCGAAGTAGCTTCCGTTGTTGGTGTTGGGCTATGACTGGCTTTCGCCAAAAAAACATCGAAAGAACTAGCATTAATCGTTTGATTATCAAACGTTGCTTGACCGATGAAACTGCCGCCTACCCATGTTTCCTGATTCTTAGTAGCCGCAATTTGCATGGCAAAAGCGGAGGCATTGGAGGCAATATTTTTTGTCCATTGGCAAACTAAATTACTATCAAAAACCGCGACAAAGCTGTTGAAATGATTACCCGCTGAAAAATTATAGCCATCAAAACTCATATCGCCTTGATAAAAACCAGTGATGGCGAGGCTTCCATCAAAAAGGGTTGCGCCCATTGCCTGTTGCGTGAGTGGTCCGCCTAAGGCTCTTGCTTTCATTGGATTGCCATTTGCATCGTATTTTAAAACAAAAAAATCGGGATTTCCCGTTGTGCTTTGTATGGAAAGTTGATCGCTCAGGCGCATCACGCCTACCAAATAACCGATGAGGTAAACCTCGTCATTAGAGCCCACGACCAGTGCCGTCAGATCTTGATCGAAAACGCCACCTGCTTTTTTGGCCCAAAGCGGCTGCCCATCTTTGGAAATGCGGGTTAGAAATAAATCCTGATCGGCGGTATTCGCAGTCAAAATTGTATCGGCAATAAGGGTCGTGTCATTAAAATAACCGGCGATAATCACATCGTCTTCGCTATTCAAATCTATTGCAATGCCTCTGGTATCGCCGCCTTGCCCTTGCCGCATCGCCCAAATGAGTGCGCCATTTGGCGAAAATTTAGTAACGAACAGATCTGTTTCGCCTGCTGCAAATAGTGTTGTATCAAGTACTTCAAGAGAATCTGCGAAAAAACCGGTCAAAAAAATATTTCCTTCCGAATCACAAGCAATATCATTGGTATCTTTCAAACCAGGGCCGCTAATGCTTTTCGCCCAAAGAACTTGACCACCGGCATTGTATTTTACAATAAAAATCGCTTTGGAATTGGTGCTTGAAAATAAGGTAAAGTCGTCAAAATCAGCCGCTTGCCAGAAGCTTCCGGCGCAGACCAGATGATCGTTTTGATCCAAGGCGATGGCCGCAACCGCATCGGATAAAATGCTTCCGGCGCGTTTTGCCCATTCTATGCCACCATTAGCATTTGTTTTTGCAAGGAAAATATCTTCTCCGCCACGCGATTGCCATACTTGTCCGCCCAGATTGATGCTGTTTTGAAAAGTACCTGCCAAAAAAACCGAGCCGTCGGCGCTGATTGTCAAGCCATTGCAAGTTTCGCTACCGATATTGCCCCATTGAAAAACGGACGCCCATTCTTGCCCAAGCAAAATTGTAGCACAAAAAATAAACAAGAAAGTGATCGTTGGTTTCACAAAAAATTTTTTGATACAACAGGAAAACAACAAAATTAAGTGACGTTTTTCTTCATTTTGCGTCAAATATTTGGAATACTACAAGACATTTTGCTGCTAATGCGAATTTGTTTGCTAATTTTCCAAAAAAAATATTGGAACTCTTGTTTTTTATCAACAAAAAGTTTATTTTTGCCTTGTTTTCAAACATTTTTAAGTTTGCCCATTAAATGTACAGCATAACTGCTTGGTTTAATGATGAATTCAAAATAAGCAATTAAAAAAATCAAAATTCATGTCAAAGGATAAAGAAGCCAAACTCAAAGCCCTACAATCAACGATTGACCGCTTAGATAAAACCTACGGGAAGGGGACGATTATGCGCCTCGGCGATAAGCAAATAATGGATGTAGAAACGATTCCAACCGGCTCTTTGGGCTTGGATGTAGCACTCGGCGTTAATGGGTTTCCACGCGGACGGGTGATCGAAATCTACGGACCAGAATCTTCTGGTAAAACGACCTTAGCGATCCATGCGATTGCTGAATGCCAAAAACAAGGCGGCATCGCTGCGTTTATTGATGCCGAACACGCATTTGACCGTTTTTATGCAGAAAAATTGGGTGTTGATGTAGAAAATCTACTCATTTCTCAGCCTGATCACGGTGAGCAAGCCCTGGAAATCGCGGAAAACCTGATTCGTTCCGGTGCGATTGACGTTATCGTTATTGACTCGGTAGCAGCGTTGGTGCCTCGCGGCGAAATCGAAGGGGAAATGGGCGATTCCAAAATGGGTTTGCAAGCGCGTCTGATGTCGCAAGCAATGCGTAAACTCACGGCTACCATTGGACGTACCGGTTGTACTTGTGTTTTTATCAACCAATTGCGGGAGAAAATCGGCGTGATGTTTGGAAATCCTGAAACGACTACTGGTGGCAATGCACTCAAATTTTATGCTTCTATTCGTTTGGATATTCGCAAAACGGGTTCTGGAATCAAGGACAAAGATGGTAATATTGTAGGTAATCATGTGCGCGTAAAAGTGGTAAAAAACAAAGTTGCACCACCATTCCGTATTGCGGAGTTTGATATTATGTTCGGTGAAGGCATCTCCAAATCCGGGGAAATCGTGGATATGGGCGTAGATCAGGATATTATTCAAAAAAGTGGTGCTTGGTATAGTTATGATAATGCCAAAATCGCACAAGGGCGGGAAGCTGCCAAACAATTCCTGATGGATAACCCTGAGTTAGCTAAAGTGATCGAACAGAAAATCAAGGAAAAATTGGTGAGTGGAAATGGCGTTAAAGTAAAAGCAAGAGTAGCAGATGATGATCTTGAAGGTGGCGATATAGAAGAAGATTAATGATATTTTTGATGGTGGGAAATCCTAAGCGTTTCCCACCCTGTTGTCACCTGCACAACAATTCATCTAATTCTGCCTTTACAAAAGAGCCTAATTCACTTACATAAGCTTGTGAAAAATCAAAAGCAATACCGGCGGTAGCATAAACTTCGCTTATGGGCTTCGTATATCCTAATTTTAAGGCATCAATATATTGTTCAATCGCCTTTGCCGGATTTTCTCTGTATCTTTTCCAAATTGCAATAGCGCCTAATTGTGCCATGCCATATTCTATTGAATAGAAGGGCGACTCAAAAATATGTAGCTGTTTGTGCCACAAATATTCAGAGTATTGTTCCAAACCTTCTCGATTGATATTTTTGGGATTGAATTCTACATAAATTTTCATCCACTCCCTTTTTCTTTCCGCACGTGTGTGCTGCGGATGAGTATATAACCAGTGCTGGAATTTGTCAATCGTAGCGATCCAGGGCAAGATGCGCAATACATTTTCAAGTTGGATAATCTTTGCACGTCGCAAATCCGCTTCATTTTCAAAAAATACATCCCAATGCTCCATTACCAACAATTCCATTGTCATGGAAGCAAGTTCAGCAATTTCGGAAGGTAAACTTTTGGAAGCATTCAGTTTCTGATTTCTAATCAAATAGGAGTGAATAGCGTGTCCGCTTTCGTGCATCAACGTACGGATATCGTTTTGCAGATAAGTGGCATTCATAAAAATAAAAGGCACACCCGAAAGATGTAAAGGCATATTGTAAGCACCAGGACGCTTGCCGGGGCGTGATTCGATGTCTAAATGTTTCATCGTCTTCATAATAAAAAGCACTTCTCCAAAAATCGGATGGAGGTTGGAAAGGCAAGCGATGGATTTTTCCAAAAGGTCATCCGCGTTTGAAAAAGGACGAAGCGGCTCTTTTCCGCCAGTATCTACGTTTAAATCCCAAGGACGCAAAATACTCAATTTCAGGGCTTTCTGACGATATTCATTAATGTCTTCCACCAAAGGCAATATTTCAGAAGCAATCGAATTATGAAAGTGGAGACAATCCTCAACCGTGTAGTCAAAGCGACCTAAAGATTTGAATTTATAATCGCGAAAGTTCTCAAATCCAGCATTTGCAGCAATTTGTTGACGCTTAAGCAATAACTCATCAAATAAATTTTCTAATTGTTCAGCATCTTGCAGGATGCGAGTATTAATTTTATGATAGACGGCTTCGCGACAGCTTCGATCGGTTTCTTCGAGCAAAGCATTCGCTTTTTGAAGCGTCATTTGCTTGCCGTTCATGCCGATGGTCATTTCTGAAAAAAGCTTGCCGTATTCGCGGGAGCGTAATTGCACTTCGGTGGACAGCGGAAGGTTGGCAGCATGATAAAGTTCAACCGAATTGCGAATATTGCGGAGATAAGTAAAGAAAGTTTCGGAATCGAGGTACGCTACAAAAGGGCAGGAAATCAACTTTTTATGCAATTCATTTTCAATAGATGCAATGCGTGGATATAATTCCTGTACGGTATAATGGTATAATTCGGCTGCTGATTGATCGCTGCTATTTACAGTGATTTGGATGTATCGCCAAGCGAAGGTTTCACCTACGATGGCATCCAACTCGGTTTTATCCCATATCCATTGCTCCAATTCATCGGTGCTGTGAATGGGCCGTTTGAGCAGGGTTTCATAATACGGCTTGAGCTTCGACCAAACCGTGATTTTGAAGCCCTCAGGCAGGAATTCTTTTTTTCTGGGATAGGGCAGTGTAACTACATCCATGTTGCTACTCATTTTTAGCAATTCCTTGCTTCACAGGATGCTGTATTCCTATACTTTCGCCAAAACGAGCCATTACGTACTGCCTCTTTATATTCACTCCTCTTCTTCTGTGGGGCTATCTTGGGTTTCAGAACTCAGCATACCTTGTTCTTGCAATATTGCGAACCACTTTACGATTTTTTTGATGTCACCTGTGCTTACTTTGTCTCTGTCATAATTGGGCAAAATTTTTGCAAAATATTCATGCAATTCTTTAGCAGATACCTCTGGGCTTACCGGAGGATGTTCATCTAATTTCGCCAGCATATTCGAAAATACAGTTTTCAGATCAGTGGTATCACCGTTGTCGGTGTAAATTCCTATGGATTCCAATGGTGTAAACTGGTGTTTCCGTGCGGGGGCAAACTTTCGTTTCCCGGAGTCTAATTCTTCGACAATAAGACCATTAGCGCGATTGGCAGCCATGCGATATAAGCCGGACATGCCGGTTACTGCAATGATTTTTTCCAAATTCATAATATATTTACCTCTTTGGTTGAGGCACAAAGGTACGCACTAATTTGTCTCGAAGATAGCCTGGAAGCTCATTGCAATGTGTTAGAGAAAATAATAGGAGGGGGTAGAATTGGTGTATGCAGCTTTTTTTCTCTCAATGCCTCAAAAATACAGATAAATTTATTCAGTTCAAAGCGAAACGTTAAGATAATTTTTTTCAGCGTTACAAAAATGGGATGTATTCGGTTAATTTGAGAAAGGAAACGGAGGATTTTAGCAGTAATAGCAAGATAATAAACGGATTTATAATTTTAGGACGAGGTCTAAAATCGGTATTATTAAATTTCTATACCTTTAAGTTTTTGAATTCCCAAACAAAATACCTCATGCCAACCAACTTCGAAACTACTGTAAAATCCTGGGATGAATTGCGCACCAAACTTACCAAAATGGGCAATGCACTTTGGTATTTCCGAGGTCACGCCAATAGCGCCTGGGCTTTACAACCCAAGCTGGAACGCGCTATTCTTACCTATCAAGAAAAAGAATTATTTGATGAATTTAAGCGGACGGCTCACTTGTACACGGCTGATACCAATCATAAAATCGAAACCAAAGTCGAATGGTTATCCCTGATGCAACACCACGGCGCACCTACCCGATTGCTCGACTGGACGCGCTCTCCTTACGTGGCAGCGTTTTTCGCAGTAAATGATTTGCAAATTGGAGATGAGAATACGGCGGCGGTTTGGGCGGTGAATATCTCAGAAATCTTTAAGGAAATTCGTAAAAAAAACGAAAAAGATATACGATTTAAGCCTCTTTTTGCACGTAATTATTTATTGCAACAAACCCTATCGGATGAAGATTTTGATGACCTTTTCTTGTCAGAATGGTATGAAAATGAAAATTTTAAATTTCCTTCAGCCGTACTGCCAATTGCACCCTATTATGCCCACCCGCGCCTGACGATTCAGCAAGGTGTTTATTTGGCGCAGTCTCGTTTGTTCAAAGACGATGAGGTGACGCTGGTGCCTTTTGAAGATGCTTTGCGGGACATCATGGAAAGCGAATTCGATGCACAGTGGATTCAAAAATTTTATTTGCCCTCGAAATTGCGCCCTCAAATGCTGCGCGAGCTGAACGCTATGAATATCAACGATGCTACGCTGTTTCCGGGCTTGGATGGTTTTGCAAAATTCCTGGCAAAAAAAGTATCGGTGCTGCTGGATGAAATTAAAAGTGGCATGGAGGAGGATGATAAATAATTTAAAACAACAAAATTGAAATCTAAATCATATTTATAATAAAAACAAAACCAATGAGTTTCAAGGAATACCTTCGTAATTTGACGATTCTTCATTTGGGGCTTTTGGCTGGTCAAGTGTTTTTCATGGCGATCATTTATTTCCTTTTCAATGCGGATGAGCCCCCTCTTACAGGCGCGGAAGCTACCGGACAAATAGAAGTTTATATTATTGGTTTGCTTACGATTGCGTGCGTGCTGGCAAGCTCACATCTATTCAGGACGCGTGTTCGCGCGCTCAAAGAAGAAAATGATTTGACTGCGAAATTATCAGGCTATCGCGCTACGTCTATTCTGCGCTATGCGCTATTAGAAGGCCCTTCCTTGATGGCTATTATATTTTATTTAATCGGAAATAATTTGATTTTGCTGATTTTTTCGGCGATGATTATTGTTTTATTTCTCGTCTATCGCCCCACTAAAGAGCGCCTGGTTGCGGATTTAGAGCTTTCTGCTTCCGAACAAGCAAAACTCAATGATCCCAATGCGATTGTAATGTAGATAGAACTCAAGATTGGAGGCTTTTCCGAATGATATCCAAAACGATATTTGTTTCCCCTTTTTCAAAACGGGCTGCCTCTTCTTTAGAAATCGCAATCCGGGTTAAACTATTTGCAATAAAAATTTCGGCGAATAAATTGTTGTTTTCCTGTATGATACGAATTATTTTTCCTAATAAAGTATTGCTTGCTTGTTCTTGTAATATTTCTGATAGCGCTACCTCCCGAATAAGTCCATTCTCCAAAGCCAAGATCCGATTGGACATTTTAACAATTTCGCTAATATCATGGCTGACAAATAGAATGGTCAAGTGATATTTTTGATGCAATTGCAAAATATAATCCTGCAAACGCGAACGGGTTTTGACATCCAGTGCTGAAAGCGCTTCATCCAAGAGTAAAATCCTGGGCTGATTGACCAAAGCCCGCGCCAATGCTACGCGCTGCTGCTGCCCGCCCGACAAAGTATTTGGATAACGATCTATGAGTGCCTCCAGCTCTGTGATCTGGATCAATTCGTCAACAATAGTTTTTGCTTGTCCTCGTTGCAAAGCATAAGTCAGATTTTGACGCACCGTCATATTAGGAAAAAGCGCATAATCTTGAAAAACAATGCCTACCGGGCGCTTCTGAGGAGAAAGATTTATTTTTTGAGCGGTCGCTAAACATATTTGGTGATTGCAAAGAATGACACCGCTTTTGGCTTCCGTCAATCCGGCTATAAGTCGCAACAATGTCGTTTTGCCACTACCTGAAGCGCCCGTCAGTGCTACAAATTCGCCTTCCGCCAAATTTAATTTTGCATCCAACAGGATTTCGCCTTCTGCGGCCAGCAATTTTTTTTGAACGTCAATTTCCAGCATTTACAGCAATCTTTTCGCTCGTTGGTTGAAGGTATAAACTACCATCAAAATTACAAACGAAAAAATCAATAAAACCAGCGCGTAGCGATTGGCGAGGGCATAATTCAAGCTTTCCACCTCATCGTAAATGGCGATGGAAGCGACCCTCGTTTCACCTGGAATATTGCCGCCGATCATCAAAATGACACCAAATTCGCCGACCGTATGCGCAAACGACAGCACCGCACCTGTAAGCAGAGAAGGCTTAATATTAGGCAATAATACTTTAAAAAAAGTTTCTATTCGAGATTTTCCTAATGAGTAGGAGGCTTCCGCCAAATTGGGAGGCAGATTTTCCAAACCAGATTGCACGGGCTGAACCATAAACGGCAGGCTATAAATGACCGATCCGATCACTAAACCTGTAAAAGTAAAAACCAATCTCAAGTCAAAATAATCTTGCAACCAAGCCCCCAGCCAACTGCTCGGGCCAAAAGCAATTAATAAATAAAAACCCAGTACCGTCGGCGGCAACACCAAAGGCAGACTGACGAAGGCTTCCAATACTGGCTTCCATTTAAAACGCAGCGACGACAAGACATACGCCAGAGGCACGCCAATCAAGAATAGTAGGGCGGTTGTAATGATTGCCAACTCGAATGTAAGCAGGAGCGTTTGACTAAATTCGCTGCTCATATTTTATTTCATTGAACGCTGCTTGAAATTTCAGGTAACTGATAGCCATATTTTGAAAAAATAGCGCGTCCTTTTTCAGAAAAAAGATACTCAAAAAAACGCTGACTGACTGATAAATGCTGCATTTTACCATATTTTGTAATCACTACGCCTTGTTCAATAGGCTGGTAAGCAGCAGTATCCATTTCAATCCATTTGCCTTTGCCCTGTATTTCGGGTGCAAGAACGATGGATTTGGCGGTAAAGCCCAATTCACAAGCCCCGGAAGCAATATATTGGTTCGTTTGCGCGATACTTTCACCAAAAACGAGTTTGGATTGAACAGTTTCGTATAAATTATAATATTTCAACAAATTCAGAGCCTGCAAGCCATAAGGCGCACTGATAGGATTGGCGATTGCAATTTTTTGAATCGAATCTTGAGTCAATAATTCTTGCCAATTATTCAAATCAAAATCCCGCATCGTCCAAAGCACCAATGTTCCGTAGGCGTACACGCGCGGAGGCGCAGTTGTAAAACCATTTTGAAACAGGGTGTTCGGGTATTTCATATCAGCGGAAATAAAAATATCATAAGGCGCGCTTTGCATAATCTGTGCCGTGAGTTTCCCTGAAGAACTAATCACTTGTTCCACCTGAATGCCCGTTTCTTCTTCAAAACTCTGCTCTATTTCTTCCATCGCAAATTGGGCGTTCGCAGCAACCGCGATTAGCAATTTTTCATTTGTATCCCTTTTTTTATTACAATTGGTGAAAGTCAGGGTAAAAACCGCAAAATGTAAAATGTAAAATGTAAAATATAAAAGGCGTTTCCAATTCAAATTTATCATATATATCAGAATGCATTAAATACGAGCAGGAGCAATCTCCGCAGGTTGGTTTTTCAATTTTGCTTTAAAATAAAAAACCGATACCAGTACCGCCAACACACCCGCACCCGACAAGATGTAGCTAAAAGCGATAAAAAAGTCGAGCCAACTCAGATTGGGTTGCCCAAAATTTTTATAAAACATCACCGCCACGCTTCCCAAATACCCGGCAGAATCGGCGACATAAATCAGAAACCCAGCATTGGCAACGGTTTTGAAAGCAGCGATCATTCGATCGAAGAGCACACAGTTGAATGGCACATAACACATATAGGTTCCTAATCCCACCAGAATCATCCAGGGCAGTGGTGCAAGCATTTTCATTTGAAACAAGAGCGTACTCACCGCCACCAGCGCCGAACTGGCAATCATCACCCAATGATAGATGATAAAGGCCTTTTGGTTATTGCGAATCGCCATGGTTGCAGTGATGAACACAAATACAATAAATGCAATTGGAAATTCTGATTGTGAGAAAATGGCAGGTTTGTCCACATAACCCAATGCAATCCAGATTTCATTGGCAAAATCATCGCGGAAGCTACGGAAAGCAGTCAAAATGGTGTAAAAAGCAATGAGTGCAAATAATCCGAGCGCAAATTTTGACAGAAAGGCGCTGCGATCCAGGCGCGTCATAGGTTCTCGTTTGGTGCGTGCAGCTTCGTCTTCGGCGCTCGGGGGTGGCAATTGATTCAACAAAAAAGAGAACAACAGCAAGGGCGCTACAAATAATAATCCCGCTACGAACGGCATCCAAAATTCAGAAATACCCCAAGACACCGTAAGCCATTTACCCACCGTTTTTACTGCCCCCGACGACACAATAAAACTCACGCTCAAGCCTGCGCCAAGGGCATCCGAGGTCGTTCTTCCTTCCAGATAAGAAAACACAATTCCCCAAATCATGCCCAATGGTAAACCGTTGAAAAACAGGAAGATAAAATTATAAGGATAGGGCACCGCCGCAAAAAGCAGCAAAGCGATTTCGGCAATGGCGACCAAGCCCAGCAGCATAAACAAACGCCTTCCGGGCTTGAGTTCTGAAATGACCTTGATCCCGATGAATTTGGCAAGCATATAGCCCAGCACTTGCACTGTCACCAGCAGAATTTTGTATTGAATACCCCAAAGTTCATAATCTTCATAACCCGCAGCCGTAAAGGTTTTGCGGTAGCCGTACATACAAAAGTAAGTGCCAAATGCAGCAACGATGGCATATACAGCGAAATTAAATTTGGAAGTGCGAAGCAGCCAGGATTTAATCATGGTTTAGGTGTTTGCGTAAAAATTGGGAAAATATAGGAGTTTTGATAGCAATGCCAAGTTAAATTATTGATAAACTTCTTGTTTTTGGAGCTTTATGCCTTGTGTGGATATTGGGTTATCGGGTATCGGGGAGGGAGAATTTCTTTTAAAATATGTGACTTTGGTTTAAAAATTCGTCCTAATGGAATAGATTATTTTATCGAAAATTCAAGTTTACACATGGAGCAAAAAAGTTTGGACACTTTGGAAATATATCATTTGGCAGTTAAAATCGGGAAAGAAATTTGGCTGGCAATTGAGTCTTGACTATTACCAATAACCTGTTCAAGCCAATTCCGCCAATTCCAGCCACCTTAATTCCTTCATTTCCAAATTTTCATTTACTTCATTTAGCTCTTTTGATAATTTTTCAATTTTGTCTGGTGTCAAATCCGTAGAATTAAATTGCTCCAAAATCTCCACTTTACGCTCTTCCAGGCGTTTGATCTCTTTTTCGAGTTTGTTCATTTCCTTGCGTTCCTCTTGCGTAAGTTTGAGATTTGAAGTTTGAGGTTGTTTTTGTTTTTGCTCTTGTGCACGTGTGGCGCTGCGTTGTTCGCGTTCGAGTTCTTTTTGCAATTCGCGGTATTCCGTATAATCGCCATTAAAATCCCGAATTTTCCCATTGCCTTCAAATACAAAAAGGTGATCCACAATCTTGTCCATGAAAAAACGGTCGTGCGTCACCACCAAAATGCACCCTGGAAAATCAATTAAAAAATCTTCCAATACTTGCAGAGTCACTACGTCCAGGTCGTTCGTCGGCTCATCGAGAATTAAAAAATTCGGATTTTTCATCAAAATCGTCAACAAATACAAGCGCCGACGCTCGCCTCCACTCAATTGCGACACATACACCTGCTGTTGTTTGCGCGAAAACAAGAATCGTTCGAGCAGTGCTGCTGCGCTCATTTTCAGCCCTTTTGCCAGCGGGATGTATTCGGCAATATCCTGTACGGCATCAATGACTCTTTTATCTTCTTTCAAAGTAATACCATCCTGCGTGTAATAACCAAAAACCGTGTTGTCGCCTACCACAACTTTCCCGGTGTCAGGACGCAATTCAGTCGTAAGTAATTTCAAAAAACTCGTTTTCCCTACGCCATTTGGTCCTACAATACCAACGCGTTCATTCTTTTTGAATTTATAATCAAAATTTTCGATGATTTTCAAATCACCAAAATGCTTGCCCACATTATGCAATTCCAGGATCTTCCCCCCCAGGCGTTGCCCTTGGATTTCAATTTGCATATTTTTTTCTACTGCCACACTCGACACTTTCTCTTCGAGATCGTAGTAGGCATCCACGCGCGATTTTGCTTTGGTAGTACGGGCTTGCGGCGAGCGGCGCACCCAGTCGAGTTCGCGTTCGAGCAGCTTTTTGTCTTTGGATAACTCTGCGCTTTCTGTTTCTTGTCGAATCGCTTTCTTTTCTAGATATTCCGCATAATTCCCGTTGTAGCGATATAGTTTTCCGTTCTCTAATTCGATAATTTGATTGCAAACGCGTTCCAGAAAATACCGGTCGTGCGTCACCATGAATAAGGTCAGATTTGGCTGCTGCAAATAACCTTCCAGCCATTCAATCATGTCCAGATCCAAGTGGTTGGTGGGTTCGTCGAGAATGAGGAATTCTGGCTCGTCAATAATTAATTTGGCTAAAGCCAGGCGCTTCTTCTGCCCACCCGACAACATTCGCACCGGCTGATCGAATTTACTTACCTTTAGTTTCGTCAAAATCTCTTTGATGCGCGCCTCCACATCCCAGGCTTTCAGGTCATCCATTTTCGCCAGCACTGCCTCCAGCGGTTCGCCCACGCCCAGCATCGCCAACTCGTACTGCTTCACCACCTGAATCATCGGATTATCTGAATCCAGCGCTGCGTCAATCACCGTCGCCCCCTCAGCAAATTCAGGGTCCTGCACCAAATACCCCACCCGAATGTCGCGCCGCAGCAAAATACTCGCCTGCTCACCCTCCGGCTGCTCCAGCCCTGCAATCACCCGCAGCAAGGTACTCTTGCCCGTGCCATTTTTCGCCACCAGCGCTATCTTCTGTCCTTTGCTAATTTGCAAGGAAACGTTCTGGAATAGCACCTTTTCACCGTAGGTCTTCGTCACATTTTCTAACTTCAAATAATTCACCGTTCTGATTTTATGAGGTGCAAAGGTACGAAATTGGTGGGATGTTAGGGAAGTTTCAAATCCATACACCCTTTAATTTAAAAAGAGCATCTATTCACAATAATAATAATCATTCAAACTTGGAAATTATTACAATTATGAAGTACTTCAACCTGCTTTTTATCATAGGTGTGGTATCGTTTTTTACAAATTGTAATTCAACAAAACAATTTTATGAAGAAGAAATTCTTTGCCCTCCTGAGATATGCTTTACAAGATTTCCTGTTGCGATTGGCTGTGAAGATGCTTTAGAAAAAGGTAAATGCTCCCACGAAAAATTTCAGGCACTTTTTAAAAATTATTTTCAATCCTCTCACGAAGCTGTAAATGAAGGGTTTGAGGATAGTATAATTCTCCGATATAATATTGATAGATCTTCCAAAATAACAGATATTCAAATTTTTAATGACGTTGATGGTGGAATCAACAAGAAAGTAATGGAGGCAATGGATAGTCTGAAAACTTTAAGATTTTATAAAGATTACCGTCATCCCAGAGGACGACAAATGGTCTTTCAAGAAGAAAAGCTGATAATTATTACAAATAAAGATGACTCTTTACATCTTGAAATTAAAGATTTGGAAGAAGATGTTTATAAAATACCTACTAAACACATTGCTTTTTATAAGGATTTTATACCAGTGGATTCTTCTATTTATAAAAATTACTATGTCGTTAAAGAAAAAGATCCATATAAGTATAGCTACTTTGAAGTATTCCAAGAGGAAAAATTGTTAGTAAAATTTGAAATTAATGAGTATTTCTTTTCGGCAACAGATATAGTTTTTATCACCGATAAGTTTAAAGCTAAGGAAAACTATGATAGATTACCAGCCGCTAGAAAATGGGGAGTAAATGAAATAGAAACTTCCGATAAAATCAATTGTAGAACAAGCGATCTTTTCTCCAATAAAAGCGACCCTAGTTATAGTATATTCTTTATCAATAGGTTGTGAATAAATTTCAACTTGCTTTTCTTTCAAATTCACAATCCAATATTCAGGAATACCTGCTTCGGCGTAGAGTGGCAGCTTGACCTGGCGATCAAATTTTATAGTGGTATCCGCGACTTCGATGATGAGGAAAACATCTTCTGGCCTGGGATGCTGGTGACGGTAATCATCTTTTCTGAATTTTGCAACTACAACATCTGGCTCTGGCTCGGAATGCTTGTCAATATTGACAGGATTTTGAATACAAATGGAGACCTTATTGCCTAATTGTTTGATAAGCGTTCTATTCAAAAAGTTTACAATCCCAGCGTGAAAACTCTTTATCGGACTCCTTTTGATGATTTCACCTTTAATCAATTCAACCCGGTCTTCTGGCTTTAGAATGCCTACGTCTGCCATTTTGTAGTAATCCTCTACCGTGAATAACTGTCGTTTTATCTGAACCGCCATACCCTTTTGCTTTTGAACAAAGATAATGAATTTTAGATATTAAAACCAGGGTGGGAATCTGCATCGTGCAGGGCTAAGCCAACGATTCTTTGATTTAGAAAAAATACCTTTTATTTTCTATTGTTTTCCATTACTTTAGTAGGATGAAATATTTTCTATGCCTGAAATTTCATTAAATATAAAACGCTTAATATCAGAGAGTTCGCTCGAAGAGGCGGCTGATTCACTGTCGCAGGCCTGGCAAGGGAAAGATGCTTCGTTCTATAATTTGACGATTCAATTGAAAGAGCGCTTTAGTGCGCTGAAAAAAGAGACGGTATTGGGCGTCATTAGCAGAGCGGATGCAGAACTGGAGCGCGCTAAAATCACAGATGCCTTACTTTTTCTTTGCGATAAATTGGATCATCCGAGTATAAAAACGCCCCGCCATCTTCAACATTATTTTCCGACAGAAGAAAGAAGTTTTAAAAAAACTTGGTTGTTTGTTGCAGCGGCTGCGCTATTGCTTGTTGCTATTACTTATTTTTTAGTGCAATCTTTTTCCAAGCCAACCGATTTTAATCTGAAAGTTTTTATTGATAGTCCCACTGCACTTTCAAATGCCCACGTAAAATTAGCTTTAGGCGACTACCAACTTCCGCCGCGCGAGGTGGATGCGCAGGGAAGGGTTGATTTTACAGATATTCCAATCAAGTATAAAAATGATTCTTTGCATTTGATATTAATGGATTTACCTTACGAAGTAGCGAACCAAAGTGCAGCGACTGCCGCTCAAAGCGCCAACGGCAGCGTTACTTTTGAATTGAAACCCAGAATACAATGGACGAATTGGCGCGGTACACTAAAAGATGCCGCTGGAAAACCAATTGCTAATGCTAAATTGGACATCGAAAGTGGCTTGGCCAGCGTTATTACAAATGAAGACGGCAATTTTTCAGTGAAAATTCCTCGGGCCACTGGGGAGCGCGTGCAAGTGACAGGATACCTGAACGGAGAACAAGTACTGAACAGTAGCTTTATTTTGACAGAGCAAATTCCGACCCAAATTCAATTAAACCGATAAAAATGAAGCACTTCATTGCCTGGGTAAGTTTACTTTTTGCATCGCCGATGCTTTCATTGGCGCAAGATTTTATTCTGACCGGGCGCATTCTGGATGTCAAAACTCAAAAAGGGGTGTCCAATATCACCGTGAAAGTAGTTGGCTACAGCCAAGGGCAAACCGACGATGAAGGTGTATTCCGCATTGCGATTCCAAACAAATTGACTACTGTAAAACTCGAAGTTGCCGGAGGCTATAAATCCTTGTTAAATAGCGAAATCCCCGTTCCGAAGTCCTCCGATGCGATGATTCAAATGTTGGTAGAGAAATTAGCCAATGAAAATGACTTATTGCAAAAAGAAGTAGCGCGACTAAAGACGCAGAACAAATTAAAATCAGACCAAATCAAGTCCTTGCAAACAGCGGTCGAAGATTCGCTTCGAACATATCAGAAAAAAATCGAAAAACTCCGATTAAGCAATAGCGCCGAACGCGATTCCTTGCTGCGCTTGGTGGCCCAATTGACCGATGCGATTGAAGGTGATTATGTTTTGAAAAACAAGCGCGAGAGCTATCAAAGCATTTCTACCGATTTGTTGACTTATGTGACTCGGCTGAAAGACTTACGCGATTGGCTGACGCACGCGGAGGATGTGCTTTTGAGCCAACAGGCAATGAATAATTTTAATAAAATACTTCAAGTTTATAATGAATCGCGCGATATTTTATTTATAAAACAAGCGGATTATAAAGATCAGGTGCAGAAATATTGGGAGAAGGAGGTGCTGAGCGATGACCTGCAAGAATTATTTGATTTTGCATTAAAAGATATTCACGATACTGCCATCCTGCCGCTCAATGACTCGCTACTGAAGCCCATCGGCGATTTTTACACCGGAAAAATGTCTCGACTTGCAGCACAGAAAAAAGTGAAGAAACAAGCTACCGCCACCAATGGGCAACTACTATTGCCAATCAAAGAACTGGAACGCCGCGTGACCGAATTCAATCAAGCTTTAAGTAATTAAAATAAAAACTTTCCCTTATATGAAATCCCATCACCTTTTTTTAGGAATATTCTGCTGTTTCATCTTATTTGCTTGCAATAAAGATAATGATTGCGACGGCACCTTTGTTATTGAATCCGTTGTACCTGATAGCAATCCGCCCGGAACGGAAATAAAAATCAAGGGAACAGGCTTTTCCAAAGATACCGAAGTGCGCTTCGCCGGACAACTGGCAAAATCTGATTTCAGCAATGAAAAAGGACTGGTGGCCACCATTCCAAGCAATGTAATTGGCTTTGTTGATTTGACGGTAGAAGAAGGCGATTGTCTGGCTCGTACCGATTTTGAAGTGCTGGGCGCGCTGCCGATCAATTGGGTGGCTTCACCTACGGTGATTATTATTCCGACTTTACCTCAAAACTTTCCATCTAATATTTCAAATGTGTGGCAAAATTATTATGATACAAATCACTCCTTAACACTTGTACAATTTGACGATTGTTTTGGGTTGAATGAAGCTGAGTTAAGCCCATCTTCCTGCATAGAATCCCATGCAACAAATCCATTTTTAAACAATAATCCTATTGCGGGAGTTTACCAGTGCGTTGACGAGAGAATTATAAGCCTCGAAATTGATAGGCGGAAAAAAGGTGCTGGCATTGATATTCTGGAAGGTAGTGTTATCGAGCCAGAATCAATTGGAGAAGATGATAGTGACGGTAAGGGGTATATGCTTTTGACATCAAAAAACACTGGACGACAATATGTTTTTTTTAGAAATTAAATAATATTTTTAATTTCCTGTAATATAGCGCAAGTTGATACTAAAATTTGTTAAGCCTCCGGCGTATCCCGATGCCAAACTTTTATAGTCATTTATAAAAGGTTTTTGAAATTCTGCGCTTATCGAAAAATTATTGGAAACCTGCAGTTGTGCGCCTATACCGCCTAACCATTGATAATTCGTGTTTTGCAAACCCGCTTTGTATTGTTTATTAAAACTGGCATTGAAAGCTGTTTGCGCAAAAATGATAAATAAATCGGATAATTCTTTGGCAATCAACACATTCACAACAGGTGTCACCGTCGTTTGGTGCTGCGTTTCACTCGGCAAAGAAAGGTAAGCGCCTGCCCCAGCAAAGCCATACAAACCCTCTCCTAATAGCTGGTAAAAATTACCTTGCAACCACAGTTGCGTACGGGCAATATTTAAAGCGCGTTTCGTGGCAGGTGTTTGGTAAGATGCTGGGAAAAGCACACCGCCTTGCAAAGTCAATTCTGGAAGGCTTCCTGATGGCAACCAGCGAAAACGAAGCCCTAAGCGGCTCAGCGTATGAAAGCTAAAAGCCAATACATCCGGATCATCGGGGTCTGTAAGAATCGTGTCTGAAGCGGTTTTTGCTAAAACCCTCAAAGGAGAATTTTCGCTATTGGCATCGAAACGATAATGTAAATAATGCAAATCTAAACCAAGATTGAACCGTCCACTCTCTGACAAGCTATAGGTCACTTGTAAAATATGCTGCAATGCTGTGCCACGCGAAATTTCACCGGGCTCAATCGCCGGCAATCGCTCATTTTTCTGCGTAGAAAGAGCATTAAAAAACAGCAATTCCAGTTCTCCCGATGGAACTATTAATGGAGATAAGCCTGAAAACACTGGGAAAATAGGAAGGCTATCCTGATTGGTAGCATTTGAATTAAAGAAAGAAGGCTGCGCAACAATGAATCCTGCGAATAGGCAAAGCGCAAGCACTAAGTTGGCTTTTCGAGTGGCTTTCATGGCGACTGGTTTAGGTGAAAATTAGTCTAAATATAGCAAATATCTTACGATCGCAGATATAAAGTATTGATAATTATTTTCTTACGATAAATACTTCCCCACAATCGGCATCCTGCGCCCCACGCCAAACGCTTTGCTAGATACGCGTAACACAGGTGCGACTTGATGGCGCTTGAATTCATTAATATTCACCAAACGAAGCACCCGCCGCACCAATGCTTCATCGAAGCCCATAGAAATGAGTTCCTGAGGCCCTTGGCGTTTTTCGATGTATTGATACAAAATCGGGTCAAGGATATCATATTCCGGCAGGCTGTCGCTGTCTTTTTGATTGGGTCGAAGCTCGGCAGAAGGTGGCTTTGTGATTGTATTTTCAGGAATGACGATGCCGTCTTTATTGATATATGCTGCCAATTCATACACCTCCGTTTTATACACATCACCCAGCACCGACAAGCCGCCGCACATATCACCGTACAGCGTGCCGTAGCCGACCGCCATTTCGCTTTTGTTGCTGGTATTCAATAAGATATTGCCAAATTTATTAGAAAAACCCATCACAATCATGCCGCGTATGCGTGCCTGGAGGTTTTCTTCTGTAATATTAAAAGGCAGTCCAAAAAAATGTGGCTTTAAAGCTTCAATGTAGGATTCATAAATCTCTTGAATCGGTACAATATCATATTGAACGCCCAGATTTTTGGCTAATGCACGCGCATCGTTCACCGAGTGGTCGGAAGAGAATTGTGAAGGCATCAACACCACGCGTACATTGTCTTGCCCGAGTGCACGCGCCGCCAGCACTGCCGTCACTGCTGAGTCAATCCCACCCGACAAGCCCAGAATTGCTGTCTTTAAGCCACTTTTATAAAAATAATCTTGAATGCCCATCACGAGCGCATCATGAATGAGTTGATATTTTTCTCTGGGCTGCGCAATTTCCTGATTTCCAGCAATTACTTTATCAAGGTCATACACTCGGATACAATCTTCAAAATAAGGCAATTCATCAAAAACCTTCCCATTCGGCGAAAGCACCAACGAACCGCCATCGAAAATAATTTCGGTGTAAGCGCCTGCCTGATTAGCATAAAACATAGGCAATTGATAGCGCTCTACATTCGCGCGAATAACGTGCAGGCGCTCCTCCGCATGGTCGTAGGCAAAGGGCGAAGCCGAAATATTAATCATCAAATCGGGCTTTTGCGACATCAACTTATCCATCGGCACAATAGTGTACAGGGGATTTTCATTGCCCAGATTCCAAATATCTTCGCAAATCGTCAGCGCGATGCGTTTACCTTTGAATTCAATGACGTTGAACTCGGTCGCGGGTTCAAAATAACGATATTCATCAAAAATATCATACGTCGGCAATAGCGCTTTATGTTGCACTTGTTTGATCTTGCCATCTTCCAGAAAATAAGCGGAATTATACAAATCCTTGCCATCCTTTATCGGATTGCGCGTGGGCGCACCAACAATAATGGCGATACCTTGAGCCGCTTGTGCCAGTTTGTCAATCGAAGCCTCGCATTTTTTGATAAAATCATTAAATTCCAAAAAATCACGTGGCGGATAGCCACAGACCGAAAGCTCTGTAAAGCACACCAAATCAGCATTTTGCGATTTAGCATTCTCCACTGCGGAAAGCATTTTGGCGAGGTTGCCCTCGAAATCACCGATATGAAGGTTCAATTGCGCGATGGCGATTCTCATGAAATTCAGTTTAAAAGTTGAACAGTTGATAGGTTGAAATAGGTGTGAGTATTTCAGCGCTTTTTACAATATTGAAAACAAAGGTAAGCGGGCTTCGTTTTAAAAGCAAACTAAGATTGGTATTTGATGCAGCAAATGAATTAATTTAAAATATGCAACACTTCCTCCCGATAGCTACGCCCGATTGGTAGCGCTTTCCCACCGACTTCCACTTCATTAGAAGTGTAAGCCGTAATTTTATCTTTTGCAATGAGGAATGAACGGTGAATCCGAAGAAAATTTGGATGATTGAGTAAATCATGGATTTCCCCCAATTGGAATTTGGTGAGAATCGAGCGATTATCGCTTAGAAAAATGCGAACATACTCTTTCAAACTTTCGATGTATAAAATCTCATCAAAATAAACTTTAATACGTTTCTTATTGACGTTAAAAAAGTAAAATATACGTTCTTTTTCGCTTGGCGCGGATGTGGACTGAACAGGTTTTTGTAATTTTTGAACTGCTTTTAAAAAACGACTAAACTCAATGGGTTTCAGTAAATAATCTATTACATTTAATTCATACCCTTCCAAAGCGTACTGGTGGTAAGCAGTTGTCAGAATCACTTGCGGCGGGTTGTTTAGCGCTTTTAAAAAATCCAAGCCCTTGAGTTTCGGTAAATGAATATCCAGAAATATTACATCCACTTTTTCTTTTTGTAAAAATTCCATTGCAAATAGCGCATCAGAGCATACACCTGCAAGCTCCAATCCTGGCGCATCGCGGATATAATCTTGCAGGATTTCCGCAGCTAATGGCTCATCTTCTACGATTAAACAACGCAACATATTAGTAAGTACGATTTATAATTTTATTTAAATATAATATCAATTTTACAATAAAAGAATCGCTGTTATTTTCAATATTTAGTTCGTGGGCATCAGGGTATAATAATTCCAATTGCCGTTTTACATTTTTTAACCCTAATCCTATTTCATTTATACCTGAATCCGGTTCTTTATCATTTATTATTTCAAAAATAAGCTGATCATCTTTCGCCAAAAGCCGAATGTCGATTTTAGTCAAAAAGCGATTTTCACCGACGCCATGCTTGAAAGCATTTTCCACAAAAGGCAATAGCAGCAAGGGCGCTATCGCTTGATTTGGATTGTCTATATTCTCTTCGTAATGGATTTGCAAGCGACCGTTGTAGCGCAGTTTTTCCAATTCAATCAAGTCCTGAATAATTTTTACTTCATCTAATAATGGAATAGTCGGTTTATTACATTCGTATAACATGAAACGCAATAACTTGGACAATCGGATTACCAATTCAGCGGTTTGCGGCGATTCCCGGCGTGCTAAGGCATAAATATTATTCAACGTATTAAACAGAAAATGCGGATTGGTTTGTGCGCGAAGAAATTGTAATTCTGATTGTAGTTTTTCTCGTATCAATTCTTGCTCGCGTTCGCGGCTTTGGAGTCGAAAACGCGTCAATTTGAGCGCTACCGCCACTGCCACCACTGTTCCAATGTCAATAAATGTAAATATCAAGCGATCTACAT
>JANRME010000308.1:0-22724 GCA_033761835.1 Saprospiraceae bacterium | reverse complement strand
ATGAGCGAAGCCAGCAGCACCGCAAACAGAATGGAAGCAGCGGTGATATAGGTACGGCGTTTGTTTCGCCAGATATTGCGCCAAGCCAGTTTGAATACCATAATTTTAGAATTACGAAGTAAGAAGTACGAGGTACGAGGTACGATTTTGGGGTTTTCGTGCTTTGTATCTTTTACTTCCAACTTTATTTAACTTTCTTCATGTTTTGCACAGAAAAAAAGGATTCATTAATCGGTTTATCAAATTCCAGCGAGATATATTCAATCATAGTTTTCTGGTTCGGTTTATCAGCAGGAATCACTTCCATCACCGCAGGCAACAGTTTGCCGCCTAGCATTTTTACATTTTTACCGAGCATCGTATTTACTAAATAATTATCTTCATCATAAAATTCCACTTTCATTTGCATAAAATCTTTTTTATCAATCCAGATGATAATTTTGCCCCACACAACCGCCGCGTCTTCCTTTGGAATCAATTCAATTTTGTAGCAATCACGTCCGTCTATTTTTTCCGAACCCAGGATTTTATGGGTATAATCATTCACTGTGGAAGACTCCCGCACCAGGTCATCATTGGTAAAATCAGAGCCCATCCAGGATTGCGACATCATGGAAGGCGGCAATTTGATCGTGCGGTCAATCGTCGGCTGCCAATTCCAGATTTCTTTTTCGCGTTTGAGAAACGCTGTGCCTTTGTCGCGGGCGGGCGCAGTCACCAGAATCAGGCTATAATCGTCCCCTTTGCTCCATACACGCATACTCATTTCTCGCTTCCAGGTGGGACGAACGAGTGTCATTTTCATTTCGCCCTGGCTGGTGGTGCCACGCATTTTGTCATCGGCTTTTTGGACAATTTCCTTCGCGGTGAGGGTATTTTGGGCGGTCATTGGATAAATGCTGACTATAAATAAAATCAGCAATGTAATGTAATTTTTCATTTTTATTTAAATTTTAGGAATCATAGGAACGAACAGAGATCTCAGATTTCCTCTGTATCCGGCTTACGGCTTCTGAGTTCCCGCTTCCTGGAATATCGTTCCAATATCATGTTTTTCATATCTTCCAATGGATATTCAGCTCCGATTTGTAAATATTGTATCATAATGCCATCCATTGTGGCGCTATACAACATAAGTTCTTGCAAAGGTTTTTCTAATCCCATTTTTTCAAAAACAGGCAATGTTTTCTGGATTGCTACCGTTTCGTGTTCTTTCATAATTGGGAGCATCATTTTTTGTACATCCGGCTGGAACGCCAATGAAGTCAATAGTTTCCAGTAATGTTCATTGGATTTAATCCAGTTGATCGAGCTATTCGTCAAAATTTCCAATTGTTCATAAGGGTCGTCGCTCGCTTCCAAAGATTGATTTAATAAATATTGACCAATATGAACTGCCTCCATAATAATTTCTCCAAGCAAAGCTTCCTTACTCGCAAAATAATTATACATCAAGCCCTTGGAAATGCCTGCTTCTTCTGCAATTTTGCTGATAGAAGTGCTATGATAGCCCTTATGGGCAAACAATTCCATCGCTGTTTGCTTAATCGTTTCTTTACTGCGATGCCTGATTTCCTCGAATTGTTCTTTTGTTTTTGGCGACACTATTTTAATTATTGATTGTCAATTGATTATTGATAACTTTAAATTCACATTTCAGTTGCAATAAATTTATGACTGAACGGTTGGTCAAAAATAAAGTGAAAATCAATCATATCCAAGACAATACTGATCAATCGATCTTTTTATTCGACGAATGCTTACTTTTGGAAGCTTTCAGAGAATTGCAAAAAAAATGGTGCGCCTTTTGGCACACCAAGTTAAATTTACTTTATATTTTTAAAAATATATTAAACCTTCATTACAACCATTTTACTAAGTTAAAATCCTGGCAATGCGGAAGCAATTCATGCTTTGGAAAAACGCGGAAGCCATATTCATAAACCCCTGACATCTCCAATTCGATATTACTTTCATAAGTAGCGATGCCGTCTTGTCTGCTTTTTAAATCAAATTCCCGTGCATATTTCAATTCCAATTCATTCTCGTTAAGGCGTTTAAAAAACACCAATTCTAAGCCGATATGTTCTGCCTTAACCGTGCCAATGTTTAACTTAATCGTCGCTTTAAAATGATCACCCAAGGGCAAGGCGTAATTGTCGGTATCAAAAACATCCATTTCTTCCACCCGAATGCTGTCCCAAGCTTGCAAAGTATTTGCTTTCCAGTCAATTAAGTCTTTTGCCGCTTTAAAATCCCAAGCCTTCATTTGACGGCTGCGCTGCGCCAATTTTTGATAGAAACGCTGGTCATAATCATCCATCATACGTTTCATCGTAAAATCGGGCGCTACTTCTGCAATCGTATTTTTTACATAGCTCGCCCAGCGAGTTGAAACGCCCTGTTCATTTTTATCAAAATACATCGGCAGAATTTCATCCTCGAGAATATTGTAAATCGTCTCGGCATCGAGTTCATTTTGCAAACCAGCATCCTCATAAGTATTTTCCAAGGGCAAAGCCCAACCAGCAGCAGGCAGGTAACCCTCTGCCCACCAGCCATCGAGTACACTAAAATTGATCACTCCATTCAAAGCTGCTTTCATACCGCTTGTTCCGGAAGCTTCTTTTGGGCGGGTTGGCGTATTGAGCCAAATATCCACGCCTTGCACCAAAAGCTTTGCCAGCTCCATATTATAATCTTCCAGAAAAATAACTTTGCCGATAAACTCTGGTCGGTGCGAAATATTGACAATATGCTTGATTAAATCCTGTCCACCTTGATCCGCCGGATGCGCCTTGCCGGCAAAAAGAAAAATCAAAGGGCGCCCCGTCTGATTAACAATTTCTGTCAAGCGTTCGAGGTTTGTGAAAAGCAATTGAGCGCGTTTGTAGGTTGCAAATCTTCGTGCGAAGCCAATCACTAGTGCATCAGGATTGATGCTGCTCATCATCTCGAAAATAATACTGGGTTTGTCACCGCGGCGGGTGAGGTCGGTTTGTAGTTTGATTTTGACAGCATCCAACAAACGCTTTTTCAGTTTTTGGCGAATCGCCATCACTTCGGTATCTGGCACTTTCAGAATTTTGCGCCAATGATCTTTATTCGACTGATCTTTTAAAAACTGCGTACCAAAATGTTTCCGATACAATTCATCCCACTCATCGGCGATCCAAGTAGAATAATGAACACCGTTGGTCACGTAACCAATGTGCAATTCTTCAGAGCTATAGCCAGGATAAAGGGAATTAAACATTTTTTGCGACACCCAGCCGTGCAATTTGCTGACGCCGTTCACTTCCTGCGAAAGCCGAATAGCCAGGTGGCTCATCGAAAAATTTTCGCCAGGATTATCTGGGTCAATTTTTCCCATAGCGATAAAGCGTTCCCAGCCAATACCAGAATCCGCAATAAAATTGTACAAATAATTGCGCAGCAAAGCTTCTGAGAAATAATCGTGGCCGGCGGGTACAGGCGTGTGCGTAGTGAAAAGAGAAGAAGAACGTACAACTTCCCGCGCCTCGTCATAATCGAGTTTATATCTTTGCATCAAATCCTTGAGGCGCTCCAAATTTAGGAATGCTGCATGTCCTTCGTTGCAATGATAAATATCAGACTCAATACCCAAGGCTTTGAGTGCGCGCATACCACCGATTCCTAATAAAATTTCCTGCTTGAGGCGATGTTCATTATTGCCACCATACAATTGATGCGTGAGCCCACGATCTTCCCAGGCGTTTTCAGGTATGTCCGTGTCTAAAAGATAGAGGGAAATACGCCCTACCTTGAGTTCCCAAACCTTAGCGATGACGGTACGTCCTTGCATATCCACCGTGACCTTGAGCCACTCGCCAGAGCCATCGCGCACGGGTGTCATCGGAAGTTGAGTAAACTTTTGTGGTGGGTAATTGTGAATTTGATCGCCGTGCAAAGAAATCGCTTGCTGAAAATAACCATAGCGATACAAAAGCCCAACCGCTACCATATTGACGTTCAGATCGCTGGCTTCTTTCAAATAATCGCCTGCTAATACGCCTAATCCTCCTGAATACAAGCGCAATGAAATATGTAAACCATATTCCATACAAAAATAAGCAATACGTGGACTGTCTTTCGCTTGCTTTTCATTCATATATGCCTGGAAAGCCTTGTCCACGGACTTTAGTTTATTCATAAAATCCTTGTCTCCGAGCAGGCGTTGCGCGGTTTCCAAGCTCATTTCATCGAGCAAAGCAATAGGATTGTATTGGAGGCTTTCTAATGAAACACCGTTTGATACGGAGTGAAAAAGTTCAGTTGCTTCTTTGTTCCAAGACCACCAAATATTATTGGCGAGTGTTTGTAGCGGCATTAGCTCTTTGGGGAGTTTCGATTCAATATAAATACGTTTTAGTTGAATCTGGCTATCCTTCAATTGTCCGATCATTAGTTGTTGTTTTGTAACACCATCAGACGCCGGAGCGCCCGTTTTTGCATCGGCAAAATTAGGATACTTTTCGGAAGGTGTATGAGATTCATGTAAAATTTACACTAAGACTCTATACTCATTTTATTCTGAATCATGTACAACCTGCAAATAGCAGAAAAACTCTTTAGAAAAATGCCTAATCCCAAAATAACTATTCTATGAAAACAATTAAACGCTTGATGCTTGTAGCGATGATCCTTTTTTCAAAGGTCGGAATGTTCGCTCAATTACGCTTGGGCGCGGGTTCGAGTTTTGCTTTCAAATCGGTTTATCCTTCTTTGCAAATTAAAGGAACTTATGACATTGACCATCATTGGCGGTTTGGAACTTCTCTGAATTATTTCTTGGAAAATGATGTCCATTTGGTTCGTTATTTAGATGCTAACTTCGATGTGCATTACAATTTTTTGAAAAAAGAGAAATTGGATTTGTATGCGCTTGGAGGGGCTAATTATTCAGCAGCTAAATTCAATGAAGAATTTTTATCTACTGGGATAAAAAATTATAATACAGAATTAGGCTTCAATCTGGGTGCCGGTGCATTGTTAAAAATATCAAGAAACACGGCTGTATTTTTTGAAACAAAAAGAACCCTTGCCTCTGGCGGCCAGTTTTTTATCAGCGTAGGTTTATTGTTCAGTTTTGGTGGCAAATAAAATTTGGTACTGCATTTAGCACAAGAATCAGGTCATTTTCACGACTATATTGCGTCAAAATGATCTGATTACTTGACAAGTAACAGATAATCTTGTATGTTTGCCTTTTTTAGTGTGTTAATTATTTATAGCAGCTTTCTACCATAAACTTACTACCCTGACCCTATCACTCGTTAAGTACCAACTTCAACTTAGGGTTTATCGGCTCACAACAAACCAACATCGCCAGTTTTGTAGCGATGTGACCAGTTCAAAAAGGTTGCGTCAAAGAATGAGTTAAATTCATAATAATTAAAATATTGTTAACGTTTGAGTTAGCCAAGTGACTATTTGTGGAAACTGCGTATAAAAATTATTAACCAACATATTTTTAAAAACATGAGAAAACTTTTTTTAATTTTAACAAGCACTCTGATATTTACATTTTTAACCAATTCAACCTATGGCCAAATGTTACAAATTGCATGTATGAATGGAATGGAGATCTGCCAGGGCTATGCCGCCGAGAATATCGCTCAAGTGCAGATCAGTTCGGCTTTGCCGATATCCGCGCCGGAAAATACTTTCATTACTTATGTATGGAAATCCGAGCATCAGAACGGTACTAAAATCTGGGATACCAGTCGTCCCGACCGGAAAATTCCTATTCCTTGGGTAGGCGATTATATGGTGCAAGTGCAAGTGCTTTATACACGTCACGGCAGCACTCGCCCTTATGCGGTATTCTGGTCAACGCCTTTGAAAATTACAGGAAAGGTTTGTAAGCCTTAACAGCTTGCAGATCAATTTATTGTACATTTTTTTGCCAAAAAGAGAAAAATAGGAAGCTGGTGTGCTTAACGAACACACCAGCTCAATGGTCTATTAGCGATTGATCCCGGGCAAGCCAAGTGCCGTCGGGTTTTCAATATCGTCTTTGATGGCCGGCGCTTTCCGCTGTAAAGGATACACTTCATCCAATGTATTCCCGTCGTACAAACGCCCATTCTTCATTACATATCGGACTGAATTCGTATTGCGAATATTTTCCAAAGGATTTTTATCCAAAATGATCAAATCTGCAATTTTTCCAGCTTCTAATGATCCTAAATCTTTGCTCAAACCAATTGCTTTTGCACCAAGAATAGTTGCTACTTTCAAAGCATTGTGATTTGACAAACCACCTGACTGAATTGCCCACAATTCCCAATGGTAGCCCAAACCCTGCAATTGCCCGTGCGAACCAACACCAGAAATGCCGCCCGCTTTCACCAGATCATTAACAAATTTGCCGTGCCGTGAGAAAATATGCTCTTCCGGCATAAACCATCCTGGACGACGACGGGATTTCTCATCCAATTCTTGTTTTGGCGTGAAATAATTCAACTTTTTATCGCCTGCCACATTCTCTGTCGCATAGAAATAATTTTCCGCCCAAGGGCCGCCGTAAGCTACCAAAAGTGTTGGTGTATAAGCCATCTGGGTTTCAGCGGTCAGTTGAATCACATCTTTATAAAGTGGATAAACGGGGAAAGCGTGCTCGTGCCCGGGATAGCCGTCGATCAACTGCGTCATATTCAATTTAAAATCCAGCGCACCTTCGGTAGTTGGCATCAAACCCTGCTCTTTTGCTGCTTCGATAATCCACTGGCGATGCTGGCGGTTGCCCGTCATGTACATCTTGATAGTCTTGGTGTTATAATACTCAGAATATTGTTTCAGAACACTTTTCGCATGATCTAAACTCTTAATATTATAAGCCCAAAAACCCACGCCAGGACCAGTTGAATAGATGCGCGGACCGAGAATATCGCCCGTTTCCACCATATCGCCGTAAGTCAACACATCAGTGGTAGCGGTTTGCGGGTCGCGCGTAGTCGTTACGCCATAAGCCAAATTGGCAGCATAAAGCCATACCTGATTTTTGTGCAAACTCCAATTGGGCCACATATGCGAATGCGTATCCACAAAGCCCGGAATAATCGTCTTACCACTCATATCCATCACTTTCACATCTTTGCCCACCTTGATTTTGCCACTGGCAGCCACTTGCTTAATTCTGGCATTTTCAATCAAAATATCCCCTTTGGCAATGATTTCATCCCCTTTCATCGTGACGAGGCGCGCGCCTTTCAGCAGCACTTTCCCTTCAGGAATATCTTTTTCCACTTCCACTTTTACCCGAACTTCATTCGGCTTGTAGCCTTCATCCTCCTTTTTCTTTTCTTCTTCTTTTGGCTTGTCGCTTGTCTCTGTTTTCTTCTCTGCTTCTTCTTTCTTTTTCTTCGCCAATTCTTCTGCTACTTTTTTTGCTTCCGCCAAATCATAAGAAAAATAAGCATTGCCGAGCGACCAATTGACTTTTTTGCCATCCGCCGTCCAGTGTGGAAATTCACCACCCAATTCTGTCAGTTTCATAGCAGGGAAAGCCGAACCACTTGGATCTGCTACCGAAATAGTAGGTACTTGACCTCCGACTTTTGGAACAGTGACGACATAAATATCATTATTGATTTGTGCCATCGCCTGATCTCCTTCGGGCGCCATAGTGATGAGTGCTGCATTGGAAGGTTGTCTTTGAGGCTCGGTTTCCGTCGGAACCATTAGACAGTGGTCATAATCCAAAGCCGGATAAGTCATTATACCTGTGATCTTTACGTGTTGTTTCTCATCCGTATCGTCCCACCGAATCGAAATCAAACCCTTCTGACCATGATATAAATAAATACGGTTATCCGATTTTACAAAATGCGGATTACCACGACCATTAGTTGGCCCGATAATTGTTATTTCGCCGCCATTACTGCTGATCCACGCCAAGTTCTCGGCAGCGCCAAATGCGCCAGGGCCAAAAGCTTCCTGGTAAGCTCTTGCCGGCCCAATTGTAAAAACAATGCGATTTGTTTTGGCATCCCAAGCCATATCCGTGTATGTGCCACCTTCATTGGTCAATTTTGTAGGCGTGCCTCCGTTAGTGCTTACTTTATAAATATGCCCTTCTTTTCCTTCCCAAGTGGTATAAACAATCGAATTGCCATCGGGCGACCAGATCGGCATGGCTTCGGTGTAATCGGCATTGGTCAAACGTTTCGGCGTGCCATTTGGATAATCCATTATATACAAGCGATTCAGCACCGTAAAAACAATTTGTTTCCCATCGGGTGAAATTTTTGGATCGCGGATTTGGGTTGCAATCATTTTTTTATCATCCGAAATCGGAAAATCGAAACGAACCTCTGGCCCAAATTCGAGTTCCACATCCACTTCAAACGGAATATTCATAGCCTTACTACCGTCCATCGGGAGTTTGTAAATTTTTCCACCGTAATAAGCAATCACATTCTTGCTATCGGGTGTAAAGGACATCGCCGGGTAAACCCCAAGTCTGGCGCGGCTTTCCTGCTCATCTCGCTGTACAGGATAGGCCAGCCAATCCTCTTCACCTGTCGTCAGATTGCGTTTTACCAAACCCGTTTCTGTATTATAGCGAGTACCATAAACCAGCCATTTGCCATCCGGCGAAAGCGTGGGCGTGAAAGCAGAGCCGTAACGATTGGTTTTTACATCCGTTTGACCCGTTTCACGATCATACGTAGCGAGTTGATATTGAGGCAATTGCGCGTTGTACTGCCAGTCACTATTGCGCTGCGAAAACCAAAGATAACGTCCATCCGGCCCAAAGGCAGGTTCAATTGTTTTGAAATTTTCAGGCGCTTTGATTAATTGCACACCGCCGCCGCCATCCTTGTGATACATGAAGAGTTTCAAATTCCGCACGCCTTTTGCCACGATGAGATAATCCCCATCGGGTGTCCATTCGGCAGACTGAACATTTTCGGTTTTCTCTTTTGAAATCTGCTTCGTTTCTTTCGATTCGATTTCAATGATCCAAGCGTTTTCACAGCCATCCCGATCGGATGTAAAAGCAATAGACTTGCCGTCAGGACTGAATTTCGGATGCGTATCATAGGCCATTCCATTGGTAAGCTGAGTCGCCTTGCCACCTTCCATTGGCATCAAATAAAGATCGCCCATGAGGTCAAAAGCAAGCGTTTTTCCGTCAGGGCTTACGTCAAGGTTCATCCAAGTACCCTCGTTCGTCTTGAGTTTGATCTTGCGACCAGGCTCCAAAGACAAGCCTTCTTTCTTTTCTTTTTTAGTAGAATCTTGTCTGGTGCTATCTTGTTGAGCGCTAAGCGTCCCAACCAAAGTTATAGAAGTGAAGAGCAAACACCATGCGAAATGTTTTGATTTTATCATACTAAAATGCTATTTGAGTAATACAAATAAATAATAGATCTTGAAGATAAAACTAAAAAAAATTACAATACTTATTTCTGGAATACAAAGTTTCTGCGAAATTCGAGGCTTCAACAACTATCCTCAAAAATGCAAATCATCGAAACACCAAATGCGCCGCTGCCTGCCGGGCATTATTCACAAGCGATTGAATGGAACGGACTAGTTTTTGTGGCCGGGCAATTGCCGATCAAACCCAATCGAGAGAAGGTACTCGGTACGATCGAAGAACAAACATTACAGACTTTAGAAAATGTAAAAGCCATTGTAGAAGCGGCCGGTAGCGATTTGAATCATGTGCTAAAGGTGACGGTTTATATTGCTGATATTTCATTATGGGATCAAGTGAATAAAATTTATACAGAATTTTTTGGATCGCATAAGCCTGCACGCGCCATTGTACTCGTAAAAGATTTACACTATGGGTTTTTAATTGAAATAGAAGCAATTGCTGCAAAAAAGTAATAAGTCCGCTTTTTATAGTGTTATAAATATTTTATCAGATAAGCATCATAATGATGTAATAACGATCGTTTTTCTTAGTCGCGTAAACTTTCTTTTGCTGACATTTTAGTGACAAAAATCACTTTCCAATCTGATTTTGCTCATCCGGTACACTTTACACTAAGCCTACCTTGCAGAAAATTTTGATTCATTTGGCACAAAGGCATTGGGCATAGTGGCATAAAGGGATATAACAAAAGTAATTTACCCTATAAGCCATAAGCCTTTAAGCCGCTAAACCTTTTTGACCATGAAAGTCATTTTTTTACTCATCCTCGTCAGTCTAGTAATTGCGCTGGGGTTTCTGGCAGCCTTCCTGTGGGCAGTGCGCAGTGGACAATACGACGACGATTACACACCTTCGGTAAGAATCCTATTCGATGATAAAAAAACAGAAACAAAAAAATCTGAGTAATGGCACAAATCGAGAAATTCAACTACGATAATGCAATTGTACGCAAATTCGCTATTGCGTCCGTCGCGTTTGGTGTCATTGGGATGTTGGTAGGATTGCTTGTTGCCTTGCAACTGGTCTTTCCGGCACTCAATTTTGATCTACCTTTCACGACGTATGGACGTATCCGCCCGCTGCATACGAATGCGGTGATTTTTGCTTTTGTAGGCAACGGTATTTTTATGGGCGTGTACTATTCGCTACAGCGTCTATTAAAAACGCCAATGTACAGCAAATTCCTGAGTGAATTCCATTTTTGGGGTTGGCAGACAATTATTCTGGCAGCAGCAGTGACATTGCCATTGGGCATCACAAGCGCAAAGGAGTATGCTGAATTAGAATGGCCTATTGACCTGGCGATTGCGGTCGTCTGGGTGGCTTTTGGTATCAATATGTTTGGCACTATTTTGAAACGCCGCGAAACTCACTTATATGTAGCAATCTGGTTTTACATTGCTACATGGATTACAGTGACGGTATTGCACATTGGTAATAATATTGAATTGCCTGTAAATATATGGAAAAGTTACAATGTATTTGCAGGCGTGCAAGATGCTTTAGTACAGTGGTGGTACGGTCACAACGCGGTGGCGTTTTTTCTCACCACACCATATCTGGGTTTGATGTACTACTTCTTGCCGAAAGCGGCCAATCGCCCCGTGTATTCTTATAAATTGTCAATTATCCACTTTTGGGCTTTGATATTCATTTATATTTGGGCAGGGCCACACCACTTGCTTTATACTTCCTTGCCGGATTGGGCACAATCGCTAGGTACAGTATTCTCGGTAATGCTGATCGCACCGTCCTGGGGTGGTATGCTGAATGGTTTGCTGACGTTACGCGGCGCTTGGGATCGAGTTCGTCAAGATCCTGTTTTGAAATTCTTGGTCGTAGCAGTCACCGCTTATGGTATGGCTACCTTTGAAGGCCCAATGCTTTCTGTAAAATCGGTGAATGCCATCAGCCACTTCACAGACTGGACAATTGGCCACGTACACGTGGGGGCGCTGGGTTGGAATGGCTTCTTGACTTTCGGCGTGCTCTACTGGTTGATTCCTAAAATGTATAATACCAATATTTATTCTACAAAATTAGCCAATAACCACTTCTGGATTGGTACGCTGGGAATTTTATTCTATGCAATTCCATTATACTGGGCCGGTTGGACACAAGCTTTGATGTGGAAACAATTCACGCCGGATGGCTTCCTACAATATGGAAACTTCCTCGAAACCGTAACACAACTCATCCCGATGTATGCCCTTCGCGCATTGGGTGGTGCGATGTACCTTACTGGGGTATTTATAATGGTTTACAACCTTTGGAAAACCGCAAAAAGTGGCTCTTTTGTGGCGTATGAAGCTGCTGAAGCGCCCGCACGCGAAATTTCTGTAGCACACAAAGGCGAATATTGGCATAAATGGATTGAGCGTCGTCCGATTCAAATGTTACTCGCCAGCGCTATTTTGATTCTTATCGGTGGTATTGTAGAAATTTTCCCAATGGTAATGATTGACAAAAATGTGCCTAAAATCGAAGCGGTAAAGCCTTACACACCGCTTGAGTTGGAAGGCCGCGACATTTACATCCGCGAAGGCTGTTTAGGTTGTCACTCTCAAATGGTTCGTCCATTCCGATCTGAAACCGAGCGTTATGGCGAATATTCAAAATCGGGTGAATTTATCTATGATCGCCCATTTTTGTGGGGTTCTAAGCGCACGGGCCCAGATTTGCATCGCTTGGGTGGCAAATATCCTGATAGCTGGCATTACAATCACATGCTTGACCCTACGAGTATGTCACCAGGTTCGATCATGCCTGCTTATCCCTGGCTCTTGAAAAATGATTTGAACACCTCGCATACGGTTGCTAAAATCAAGACATTGAAGGCTTTAGGCACACCTTATGGCGATGGTTATGAACAAATTGCGTTGGACGATCTAAAAGCGCAAGCGGAGATTATTGCTGGTAATTTACGGAAGGATAAAATTGAACAAGAAGGTTTGGAACGAAAGGAAATTATCGCCATGATCGCGTATTTGCAAAGATTGGGAACAGATATTAAACCAAAGCCGCAGGCGAATCAGTAAAAAGCTATCGGTTAACGGTGTTCAGGAAATTTCAAAACTCCAGATAACCGTTAACCGCTAACAATAAATCGAAAATCATGTATAAATATCTCTTAGAAGGCAATAATATCAACTGGATGGCAATGTTCGCGCTGATTACATTTTTCGTTGTGTTCTTGGTCAGCATCCTTGTCATTCTCGGTCGCAATAAAACGTATGTTGATAAAATGGCGCATCTGCCGCTGGAAGATTCCAATCCTGTTAACCTTGAAACGAAAAACAACTATGAAAAATAATGTTCTAAAATATTTCGGATTAACGGTTTTTGTACTACTGGTGGCGATCACTGCCAATGCGCAAGAGGCTGCTGTAAATGGAGCACCTGCATCTGATCCCTTTTTCTATGAGCGAGGATTTTCGACCATTTTGCTCATTGTAGCAGGGGTTGTCATATTAGGCGCATTGGCTGCATTGACCCATTTGCTCAATATGATGGTAAAAGTGCAACAAATCAAGATTTACCAAGAGCAAGGTTTGGAGGCCTATCTTCAAGAGGTTCAAAAGCCACAGCAAAGCTTCTGGCAACGTATGTACAAACGTTGGACAAACGTAGTACCCGTCGAAAAAGAAAAAGACATCATGTTTGACCATGCATACGATGGTATTCGTGAATTGGATAATAGCTTGCCACCTTGGTGGACGGCTTTATTCATTATTACAGTGATATTCTCGGCGATTTATTTAACTTATTATCATCTGACCGGTGCAGGCCCAAGTTCTAAAGAGGAATATGAAATGGAAGTAAAAAAAGCAGAAGAAGCGGTACAGGCTTTCTTGGCGCGTCAAGCCAACCAAGTCGATGAAACTACGGTGGAAGCCTTAACCGACGAGCAATCTCTTGCTTTGGGTAAAACACTTTGGGATGCCAATTGCATTGTTTGTCACGGTCCATCAGGAGAAGGCGGTGTAGGCCCGAATATGACTGATGAATATTGGATTCACGGTGGTACGATCAAGGATATTTTCAAAACGATCAAGTATGGCGTACCTGAAAAAGGAATGATTTCTTGGCAATCGCAATTGCGCCCAGCCGATATGCAGCGCGTAGCCAGCTTTATCATGACTTTGCAGGGTACAAACCCACCAAATCCTAAAGCACCAGAAGGTGTGAAAATGGAAACGCAAACAACACCAGCAGATACGACTAAGACGGACGCAATTGGAATGAAATAATTTTAGTTGAGAGGTCGATGGGTTGAACCGTTGAATTTCTTCTGATCAAATCAGCCCATCAACTTTTCAACCTCTCAACAAATAGAAAATGGAAACCACACACCCAATTCAGGATCAAGAAGCTTTTCGTGACAAAATTGCCACGGTAGATGAAAAGGGTAAACGTATCTGGATTTATCCCAAAAAACCGAAGGGCAGATTTACTAACTGGCGCACTTGGTTAAGCTGGGTACTGCTGGCGTTTTTATTTGGAGTGCCATTTATCAAAGTAAATGGCGAGCCATTGCTGTTATTTAATGTTCTGGAGCGCAAATTTATCCTATTTGGTATTCAGTTCATGCCACAGGATTTTCACTTGTTCGTGTTGGCGATGCTCACTTTTATGGTGTTCATCATTCTCTTTACAGTGGTTTATGGGCGTTTATTTTGTGGTTGGGTTTGCCCACAGACGATCTTTATGGAAATGGTCTTCCGCAAAATCGAGTACTGGATTGAAGGCGATGCCAATGCCCAGCGTAAACTCAATGCTGCTCCCTGGACGAGTGAAAAACTTTTCAAAAAAGGCTTAAAACAGCCAATTTTCTTTGCCATCGCGGTGTTGGTTTCTAATACTTTTTTGGCGTATATTATTGGCATAGACCAAGTTATAAAAATTGCTACCGAGCCTGTTTCTCTGCATTTGGGTGGTTTTATCGCCATGATTGTATTCTCATTCGCATTTTATTTTGTGTTTTCTTACCTACGCGAACAAGTTTGTACGACCATTTGTCCTTACGGCCGCCTGCAAGGAGTTTTATTGGATAAAAATTCCATCGTCATTGCTTATGATTTTATTCGCGGCGAGCCTCGTGGCAAGATTCAAAAAAACAAGAAAAAAGATCCGATTTCTGCGATCCAAACAAATGTGGCCACATCCGCTAAGGATACAACAGTTGAAGCCAGCGAAAATAGTATTACATTTCAGGAATTGGGTGATTGCATTGATTGTAAACTTTGTATCCATGTTTGCCCTACAGGTATTGACATTCGGGAAGGAACGCAACTGGAATGCGTGAATTGCACTGCTTGTATTGACGCTTGCGACGAGGTAATGGATAAAATTGATCGTCCACGCGGACTTATTCGATATGATAGTTATACTGGCATCGCTGAAAAGCGCAAAAAACTCTTCACGCCGAGAGTAATTGGCTACACCGCAGTATTGACGGTACTTTTGATCGTTAATATTGTTTTGCTTGCCAGCCGCCACCCGGTAGAAGCCTTAATGCTGCGCACACCCGGCAAGCTTTATCAAGAAGTGGATGAAACCTATATTAGTAATTTATATAATTATGAAGTAATTAATAAAACGGGAGAAGATTTACCGATTGAATTCCGAATTTTAAATGTAGATGGGCGTATTCGTTTAATCGGCCAACCGCCTACTGCAAAAGCAGGCGCTGTAGCCAAAGGGGCTTTGTTTATTGATATGGACAAGAATAAACTCACGGATAGGAAAACCGAAATAAAAATTGAAGTAATTTCCAACGGAAAGGTAGTAGATAAAATAAAAACGAATTTTCTCGGGCCTTTTAAATAAGGTCGAGGAGTTGAGAAGGTTTTTACATAAATATTATTTACAAATAATAAAGAACAATCATTATGAAATTCAACTGGGGTACAGGCCTTGCCTTATTTTACGGGATTTTTGTAGTCGTTTTGGTCGCCGCAGTGATCAAATCTACGCAATACGATAATAGTTTGGTTTCTGATCATTATTATGCGGATGATTTAAAATATCAAGAACATTATGTAAAATTAGTAAATAGTAAATCTTTATTACAAGATGTAAAAATCATCCGAAATAAAGAGTTTGTTTCCATAAATTTTCCGCAGGAAGTGGGTGCTGTGCAGGGTGATATTTTATTCTTTTGTCCTTCTGATAGTAATAAAGACTTCAAAATAGCAGTCACGCTTGACGCAGAAAAAAAGCAAGAAATCCCGATAAAAGATTTGAAGCAGGGACTTTGGAAAGTAAAAGTGGACTGGCGGGCAGATGGAAAGCCCTATTATAAAGAGGAAACGATAATTCTTTAACTGGAAAATTGGAATTTTGGAATAAAGGAATGTTGCAAACCATTATTCCAAAACTCTACTGTTCCAACATCCCAAGTAAAATGTTCTGGGCAGCATTCATAACGGGTTTATTAGGAAGCTTGCATTGCGTGGGGATGTGCGGCCCGATTGCGTTGGCCTTGCCATATCAAGGGCAAAATAAATGGATCGCCGTTGCGAATATAATATTATATAATTTTGGGCGAGTATTTACTTATAGTTTAATTGGTATATTTATCGGATTGATTGGGAAAGGTTTATTTCTAGCAGGTATCCAGGCATATTTTTCAATTGGCTTGGGAATTTTACTTTTATTGATAGCACTTTTTGCAATAAATGTAGAGCATAAAATCCTCAGAATTCCAGTTTTTGGGCGCTTGAATCAATGGGTAAAGGTGAATCTGGCTAATCTTTTAAAACAAAATAACCCTCAAATATTGTTTCTCATTGGAGTATTGAATGGATTGCTGCCTTGTGGCTTGGTGTATATGGCCGTTGTGGGCGCAGTTGCGATGGGCAGCATCGGCGAAGGAAGCTTGTATATGGCGCTCTTTGGCTTGGGTACGATGCCTTTGATGTTGCTTACGGCGATTGGCGGTCAATTTATAGGATTGAAATTACGTAACAGAATAAAACGCTTATTACCAGCGTTTTTGGTCGCATTTGCAATACTTTTTATCTTGAGAGGTATTAACTTTGCAGCGCCTTTGGAAATGCGTTTTTGGGAAAACTGGAATCAAATTCCAATGTGCCATTAAAGTATTGAATATTGACCATTGATAATTGACGTTTAGTCTATTATCTAAAATCTAGCGTCTGAAAAAAAAATGATAAAGACAGATATATTGATTATTGGGGCAGGCCCGGTTGGCTTGTTCACGGTGTTTGAGGCAGGGTTATTGAAATTGCATTGCCATATCGTAGATGCTTTGCCACTGCCAGGTGGGCAGTTATCAGAAATTTATCCAAAGAAACCGATATATGATATTCCAGGTTATCCAACAATTTTAGCGGAAGAATTAGTGCAGAAATTGATGGAACAAATCGAACCGTTCAAGCCAGGATTTACTCTGGGCGAACGCGCTGAAAAACTGGAACGTCTCGAAGATAATTCCTTCAAAATAACGACGAATAAAGGCACGGAGATCAACGCGCCCGTAATTGCTATCGCTGCGGGTTTGGGTAGTTTTGAGCCTCGAAAACCACCGATTGATAATATCGAGTATTTTGAAGATCATGGGGTTGAATATTTTATTAAAAATCCAGAGATGTATCGCAAAAAGCGAGTCGTAGTAGCCGGTGGCGGCGATAGTGCTTTGGATTGGACAATTTACTTAGCTGATGTCGCGGATGAAGTGTGCTTGGTGCATCGTCGTACGGGCTTCCGCGGTGCGCCTGATAGCGTCGAAAAAGTACTGGAATTGAGTGCGAGCGGCAAAATTAAGTTGATTACTGAAGCTCAGGTCGTAGGATTAAATGGTAATGGTAAACTCAATGAAGTTGTCATTCAGCATGATCGGGAGGGGCAAATAATAGTACCGACCGACCACTTTGTACCACTCTTTGGCATGGCACCAAAGCTTGGGCCGCTGCAAGAATGGGGCTTAGAATTAGACAAGGATGGCATTCTGGTGAATACCTTTGATTACAGCACTAACGTGCCAGGTATTTATGCCATTGGTGATATTAATACTTATCCTGGAAAATTGAAGTTGATTTTATGCGGCTTTCACGAGGCAACGCTGATGTGCCAATCCGCTTTTAAATATATTTATCCTGACAAAAAATTGAGTTTTAAATACACTACTGTCAACGGTGTGCAAGGTTTCTAAAAAATATTCCTTCTTTAATTCAAATTTATTTTTTGTTAATTTGTTTTTCTCTAAAATAAACCTGCTAAGTGGTCGTTTATGATCTGGTAGTTTTTGTCATTTTATAGAATAATATTTTGTCTCCCCTTCGTTTTTAAAGATTCCTTTTGTTAAAACTTGCTTTTTTATGACAAAAAGTTTGAACCAAACGTTCTGATATATTGTATAAAAGTGTAAATTCACCTTGAATTTTATACAATCCATTCCCTAACTAAACTTGTGCAGGGCATGATAACCAGATCCATGAAAAGAAGGCTCTTGCGAGCTAGAATCACCCTTAATCAAACAGTACAAAAAATTTTGGAAATCAACAAAAAGAAGAAAACGCTCCCCTACCGCACCGACGCTCGCCATGAGGCGCAAGAAATAAGCGAGGAGCTAAGGGTTCTTAACAGAATCGCCGAACATCAGGCAAAATTAATCAAGCACTACGAAACCACACTCGCTACTGAACGAAGCTAAAAATTTGAATTTTTCTATTGACTTCAATTTAAGCCGATAATAGATTACAAGTTGCGACGCTTTAACTCTTGTACCGCGTAATCGCAGGCTCTTGCCGTAAGTGCCATATAAGTCAGTGATGGGTTCTGACAAGCCGAGGATGTCATAGACGCGCCATCGGTGACAAAGACATTCGGACAGCCGTGTACTTGATTAAAAGCATTCAGAACCGAGGTTTTTGGGTCATTCCCCATGCGGGCTGTACCCATTTCGTGGATGTCCAGGCCAGGCGCCTGGTGATTGTCGTTTGCCGAAATATTCTGAACACCCATCGCCTCCATAATTTCCTTTCCAATTTCCAATATATCCTGACTCATAGCATTTTCATTGGCTTTCCATTCACAGTCAATCTTCAGTGTCGGCATTCCCCATTGATCTTTGAGATCATGATTCAAACTCACTCGATTACTGGCATCCGGCAGCATTTCACCCATAGCGTGCATGCCCACCGTCCAAGGACCGGGCTTAGAAATTTCTTCTTTAAATTCCGCGCCAAAACCATCGATACTATTGCCCCGCTCCCAACCTTGCCGGGAAGCACTAAAGCCAAAAGCGTAACCTCGCAAGAATTTATCCGTGCGATCATTGCCAATATTGCGGAAGCGAGGAATATAAGGCGAGTTGGGGCGTCGGCCAGTATAATATTTATCTTCGTAACCTTCCACCAAACCGCCAAAGCGAACGCGATAATTATGCGCCATCAAATATCGACCGAGTGCGTCGCTATCGTTACCCAAGCCATTCGGAAAACGCGAAGAAGTACTATTTAATAAAATCAAAGTACTATTCAGCGTAGCGGCATTCACAAAAATGATTTTGGCGTAATACTCGCTCATTTCCTTTGTATTCGCATCAATTACTCTTACGCCGGTTGCTTTTTGTTTCTTCTCATCAAAAATAATCGAATGCACTACAGAATCAGGCTTCAACGTCAACTTCTTAGTCGCTTGCGCCGCCGGAATCGTTGCCGAATTGCTACTAAAATAGCCACTCACCGGGCAGCCGCGATGACATAGATTGCGATACAAACAAGGTCCTCGTCCATGCAAAGGCAAAGTATGATTCGCCGAGCGTCCCATGATCATTTTGCGATTCGGAAATCTTTGTTCCAATCTGGATTTCATTTCTTTTTCCAAACAATTCATTTCCATCGCGGGCTGAAATTCACCGTCAGGTAACTGCGGAAGCCCATCTTTATTGCCGTTGATCCCGGCAAAACGCTCCACGTAGCTGTACCAAGGTGCAATATCTTCGTAACTGATTGGCCATTCAATGCCGACGCCTTCCTTTGCATTCGCTTCAAAATCCATCGCACTCAAGCGGTAGCATTGGCGAGCCCACATCAAGGATTTGCCCCCCACCTGATATCCTCGAATCCAATCGAAAGGCTTCACCTGCGTGTAAGGATGTTCCTCATCCTTGATAAACAAGTGCTGCGTGCCCTCATTCCAGGCATAGCACTTGCTTTGTATCGGATTGGCTTCTTTATCTGCAAAAGTCGGTGAATTGCGATGCGGAAATTTCCAGGGATCGGTGAACGCAGTCTTATAATCGGTAATATGATCCATCTTGCCGCCGCGCTCCAACACCAATGTTTTCAAGCCTTTCTCGCATAATTCTTTGGCAGCCCAACCACCAGAGATTCCTGAGCCAATTACAATGGCATCGAATTTGCGTTTCTTGGCAGCAGTCGTATTAAGATAAGTATTATTTTCCATGCGTATTTAAAACATTTTCAGGCATTTTAAAAATAACTAGCTTCCGTTTTGGTTTCAGGAGTTACATCGATGCAAGCCTCGTATTTGCCAGGCATCGGTTTATAATAAAGCGATTGCGTCATTCCTTCTTGAGAAGTAAAGTATCCGGTGAGCGTCCAGCGCCTGATTTCCAAGAAAAAAGAGTCTTTTCGTGACATTAATTCGGTCAAATGGGCTTTCTTATCTGATACTGAAAGTTTATCGAAGGATTGATTGTATTTGGCAGTGCAATTGTTCGAAAATTGCTCCAACATTCTAAAAAAGTCTTCTTTCCTTTTCGGAGAAACAAGTTCATCCAAGGATTGCAGAATAAAGGCAGGCACGCCAGCATCCAATGCGCCAGGCGTAGAAGTCTTGGGAATAATCATATCGGCTAAGGCAGCTATAACCTCTTCTTGAGGGGTATTTGCCACCCAGGATTTACTGTTAGCATTGGCAGCAATTTCCAATAATCGAGGCAAACTCGCTGTACCAACAACAGCTAAAGGCAAATCCCTGAGGAATTGACGTCTGTACATACCACTTAGTTTTAGGCTGGTCAAGTTAGAAATTTTGAATAAAAAAATAGAAAAACATCAAATTATTAGTCGAAATCTTTGAAGGCGTTCTTTCATCAAGTTTCTCATTATCGTGTTAAACATCTGTTAATGAGGCAGTTTTGAAGATTCAAAAAGAAACTCTGCCACGTTCTAAAGTGTATTTATTGTAGAATTTATTATTTTCAAATCGCCCAAAAAAGGTATAAATGATGAAAACAAAGATATTTAAATCCGTGATAACAGGTTTGGCTTTGTTGATGACAGTAACGTTGTCCTTTAGCCAGATCAATTACAGCGCTTCTTCCGGCTACTATTATCCAAACTCAGGCACAAGCAATCAACTGAGCGCAACGATCGACTATGACGATACTACAGGTGTTATTAATTCTTTTGAATTTGACGTCTTTTTATTTTCCTTTCTTAATACACAAGGGTCATTTAATATGATCGCTTGGTTGGGAGGCGCAGATTATTTTCCGAGTATGGAATTTGAAAGCCGCAGTATTAAAGAAGAAGGCGAGGATCTGACGATTTATGGATCGCTTTATTTTCGGGGGCGCTATATGCCGGTGACGATTTATGCGGAACGGGAAGAGGATAAAAACCAATTCACGATTAATGGTAAATTCCGAATCGCCACAAGTGATTTTATTATGTTTGTGTCGCCTCGAAGAGGTATTCCAACTTATTTAAATATGGATTTTTCGGTAACCTTTGATAAAAATATTGAAGTAAAAAGTCAATAGATGCAAGGAGTTGAGAAGTTTATGAGTTGAGGAGTTTAGATAGTTTATAAAATAAGCTCCTCAGCTCATAAACTCCTAAGCTCTAAAACAGCAATTTCAAAAATATCTGTAAACTCCAAATTACAATAATACAGCCTACGCCGATCATCATTTGTTTGCGAGGCAACTTACCAACCAATCTCGCCGCAATAGGCGCAGCCACTACTCCACCCAGCAATAAGCCAAGCGTTACTTGCCAATGCTGAATGCCCAGCACCGTAAAGAACGTAAGTGCACTTGCCAGCGTTACAAAAAATTCTGACAAACTCACCGAACCGACCACGTAGCGCGGGGTTTTACCTTTGGTGATAAGGGTTCCAGTGACCAATGGTCCCCAGCCTCCCGAACCAAATGAATCGAGGAATCCGCCTGCACCTGCGAGCCAGCCTACATTTTTCACTTTCTTTTTCACCGCATTTTGCTGAAAAGCCTTGGTGAGAATGCGCACGCCAAGCACCATCATATAAACTGCCAATAATGGCTTTACAAATTTAGAGCCATTTACATCCAAATACATCAAAAGCAAGGCCCCAGCGATCGCGCCGATGATGCCCGGTATTAATATTGCTTTAAATAATTTTTTATTAATATTACCAAATTTATAATGACTATAACCCGATGCACCCGCCGTAAAAATTTCCGCTGTGTGAATCGAAGAAGAAATCGCAGCTACATTTACGTTCATTGACATCAAACCGATGGCGGAAGTCACGCCATAGCCCATGCCCAGCATTCCGTCCACCATTTGCGCAAGAAATCCAATCAAGAGAAATGCCCAAAACTGCGGCTCAACTTGATCGTGCAATCCCGTTACAAATATGATATTAGTAAATAATAACAACCCAAACGCAGCCATCGCAATCGTGGCAATCCGCCTCCACGCGCGAGCAACCGGACGCGTGCCTAATTCCTCTCCATTAATTGCCAGGGAACGGGTTAACCTGTTCAAAACCTTTACTTTATGCGCAAAATTTCCATTTAATTTGTTACGAATCTGGTGCATATTTTGCAATACCGCATCCAATTCATTTGGCAAAGCCGCATTTAAAACTTCTTTCAAGCGTTTGGCAATCGTCGGCGACTTGCCATTCGTAGAAATCGCTATTTTTAAATCGCCTTTTTGCACAATAGAACCAAGATAAAAATCGCATAAATCGGGCGTATCGGCAACATTGGTAAGGATTCGGCGGGATTCTGTTAATAATTTTATAGAATGATTTAATTCCTTATTATCGGTTGCAATAATGGCAAAATTTTTATCATCTAAATCACTTGGTTCAAAAGCTTTTTCTAATAATATTACATTTTCAAAATTCGCTGCAAAGTCCTGAATTTCAAGCAAAATCGTTTCTCCTACGAGCGTCACGCGTGCACGTGGGCTATTATTTAAAACCGACGTAATTTTTTCTAAGCCAACATTGCCTCCGCCTACAATCAAAATATCGAAGTTTTCAAACTTGACAAAGATCGGATAAAGCGCATTAGTAGAAATATTTGTATTTTCAATAGTTT
>JANRME010000307.1:0-7168 GCA_033761835.1 Saprospiraceae bacterium | reverse complement strand
GGTCGAGTTTCCTGTTTATTATCTTATCTGATGAAAAATCATATATCAATCCAAAAGCCGCTCTATAATTCAACCGCTACACTTTTTATGACGAAGAGACTTTGAGAAAAGGTGACTTATTAACAAAGCCTCGGATTCATTCAATTCAACAACCGGAAGTTTCAAAACAAAACATGGAAGGAAAACAGCAGGTAATCGCCAATCTAATCAAAGGTTGACAACCCTGACTACACATTCAAGCTTTCGGTGGAGGCATTTACAATCAAAAACCCGGTCTTAACATGAAATTGCTCCTAACAACGTTAGCGGTGCTTGCATCGGTCGCATTCCTGCGGGCCCAGCAAGGTAAATGTATCAAAGGCAATTGCTTAAATGGTTATGGCGAATACATCTTCGCTAATGGCGATGCGTATAAAGGTGATTTCCAGGGTGGTAAAATCCAGGGGCAAGGCATTCTTTTGTTTAAAAATGGCGATAAATACCTGGGAGCTTGGGTCAACCAACAGCGCCAGGGCCGTGGCCGTTTTGTCTTTGTGAATGGTGATGAATATGTCGGGGAATTTTCATTGGATAAGTTCAACGGCGAGGGGAAATTGACTTTTACAAATGGCAATCGCTACGAAGGTGCTTTTAAAAACAACGTTTTTGATGGGTTTGGCATCATGTATTACAAGGATGGCTCTCGTTTTAGCGGCATTTGGATCAATGGCAAACGCGAAGGAGAGGGTACGATGTATTTAACCAACGGCGAGACGCTCAAAGGTGAATGGAAAGATGACCAATATCAGGCGGAATGGGGTAGTGTGACGGTGCAAGGCGATACGGCTAATCTACGCAACTGCAATATGAGTTTCTGCGCTACCGGCTTGGGCAAATTTCAATATCAGGATGGGACTCGCTTTGTTGGCGATTTTTTGGATGGGAAACCGGAAGGCACAGGCATCGTTTATTACAAAAGCGGCAACCGCTACGAAGGCCAATGGCGCATGGACTTGCCCAACGGCAAAGGGGTGATGCACTATTCTGATGGAAATATTTTGGGAGCTATCTGGGATGCTGGCACACCCACGAAAGAACTTTTTCGGGATGTAAGTAATGAAAAAAGCAGTGCTGTTATGATAGATTACGACCGCGAGGTCAAAATCTGGGCGGTGGTGATCGGTGCGGCGCGATATGGGTATATGCCAACCTTGCGTTATACTGATGACGATGCTTACCAGATTTTTGCTTTTCTGAAAAGCCCAGAAGGTGGCGCCTTGCCCGATAATCAAGTACGCTTGCTCATTGATGAAGATGCGTCCCGCAGCAATATTCTATACGCTATGCGTTCCATTTTTACCCGTGCCGATGAAAATGACGTGATTTTGTTCTACTTCTCAGGGCATGGCATCGAAGGCGCTTTTTTACCGATTGATTTTGACGGCGTAAATAATTCTTTGTATCACAGCGAGGTGCGTGACCTGTTATTGGCGAGTCGTGCGAAGCATAAAATTGTTTTGGCGGATGCCTGCCACTCGGGCGGTTTGTTTGAATACAAAAGTCCAGTTCAATTGGAAATCCAGAAGCTATACAAAGCATTTGATGATAGCCGAGGCGGCATGGCTTTGTTTATGTCTTCCAAAGGTGAAGAATATTCTTTGGAGGATGGCGGGCTGCGCTCTGGTGTCTTCAGTCATTATGTAATCCGCGGCTTGAAAGGTGAAGCCGATCAAAATACCAACCAAATTATCAGTATCCAGGAACTGTTCAATTATGTGTATAGACAGGTGCGGAAATATACTGCCAATGTGCAAACACCTACCATTTCTGGAAGATACGACCCGGAAATGCCGATAGCTTTGGTGCGAAGACCTTAAGTAAAATTTGAAATAAGAAATTAGATTTTTTTTAAACTATTATAGGCTCGTTGTCATTATTTAAGATAAAAATTCAAATCTTTGATTTCTGTTTTTTGTTACCCATTTTGGCTAATCTGATGATTCCAAAATCATCAGATTAGCCAAAATGGTATCTGAACAAATTCTATGAAGACAATTTATACCCTAATTGCATTAGTTATTTTTGCTATATCTATTGCAGAAGCCCAGTGTATCTCTGGTAATTGTCAGAACGGCAAAGGCGCAATGATCTTACCCGATGGCGGCAAATATATCGGTGAATTTCAGAATGGCGAGATTACCGGCGAAGGTGCATGTTATTACGAAGATGGCAGTGTGTATCAAGGGCAGTGGCTCAAGGGCTATCCGCATGGAAAAGGCGTAATGGTGTACCAAAATGGTACGCGCAAGGAAGGCGACTGGCGCAAGGGTAAACTAATGAAAGAGGAAGAAATTTCGGTCGAAGAATTTGTGCAAAAAGGACGTGAATCGAATCAAACTGGTTGTATATCAGGCGATTGTATCAATGGGCAAGGTATTTATATTTATCCCAGCAAGGCGGTGTATATCGGTGAGTTTCAAAATGGTGAAATTCATGGTGTTGGGGTCTGTTACTATTCTAATGGCAGCAAATATCAAGGCGAATGGAAGCATCGCCTCCCTGATGGCAAAGGTACTAAAACTTTTCCCGATGGCACACAGCGCACGGGTTTGTGGACAAAAGATCAACCGATAGATAATCAGGGTAACGTCATTTTATCATTGGGCAAAGATGCGCCTTCTGAAAGCGCAGATGTGCAGTCTGGTTGCTTGGCAGGCAATTGCAACGACGGTAAGGGGACTTTTGCTTATCCCGATGGCAGCAAGTACGAAGGGCAGTTTCGCAATGGCAAACCCGAAGGTAAGGGCATTTTCTTTTATATCAATAATGACCGCTATGAGGGCAATTTCAGAGCAGGATTTCCACACGGCAACGGCACTTTGTTCAAAACAGATGGGCAAAATAAAGCAGGATTATGGCGTGATGGCGAATACATTGGCGAAACAATAGCGGTGCAACCTGTTCAAACGGGCTGTATTTCAGGGGATTGTGCAAACGGCAATGGGACTTATGTTTTTAAAAATGGCGCTACTTACACAGGACCTTTTGTGAACAATTTGCCACACGGCAACGGCGTTGTCGAATACACCAACAACGAGCGTTATGAAGGCGAAATGGCGGCCGGAAGCTTCAATGGCTATGGCACACTTCATCTTGAAGATGGCGGAAAAGTAAGCGGATACTGGCGCGAAGGCACGTATCAAGGGACGCAGAATCCCTATGTGTTGCGCGATGATGTCAACGAACCGACCATCAGTCAACCAAGACCCGGCTTGAAAATCTGGGCGGTAATTGTAGGTGTGGCATCTTATAATCATATGCCTGCCTTGCGCTATACCGACGACGATGCTTACCGAATTCATTCTTTTCTGAAAAGCCCGGAAGGCGGAGCTTTGCCAGATGAGCAAATCCGCATTCTGATTGACGAAGAAGCCACGCTTGCCAATATCAAATCGGCGATGGACGATATTTTCAGCCGAGCCGGCTCAAATGATATGGTAATGCTTTATTTTTCAGGTCACGGACTCAAAGGCTCCTTCTTACCTATTGATTTTGATGGCTTTAATAATAAATTCATGCACGAAGACGTGGCAGCTATCTTGAAAAAAAGCCCGGCCAAATATAAGCTTTGCATTGCCGATGCTTGCCATTCGGGGAGTTTGCTGGCGATGCGCAGTGCTTCAGCCTCCGCAATTCTTACCAGTTATTACGAAACATTGGCGCAAGCCGAAGCTGGCACGGCGCTTATTATGTCATCCAAATCTGAAGAAACTTCTTTAGAATCCAGTGGTTTGCGGCAGGGCGTGTTTACACATTTCCTCATTCGCGGTCTGAAAGGCGAAGCAGATAACGATGGTAATAAAATTGTAAGCGTAGAAGAATTATTCAATTTTGTATTCGACAAAGTACGCAATTACACAGACTATCGCCAATCGCCAGTGATTATGGGCGATTATGATAAAAAAATGCCGGTCGGTATGAAAAGATAGTAACGCCGATTGGCAATCGACGACAAACCAACATTAAAAACTTACATTTCTCTTGTCAACAATGTTTGCAATTGCTTTTCATGTTTTTTACTAAGTGGAATGGAAATAATCCATAATAAATTATAAGCAAGGCCTGCAAAAAAACCTGAAAAAGGTGCACCCATAAGAAAACCAATAAAAGCAATAACGACAGACACCGTAGCTACCAGCATTACAACTTTTACTTGAATAATAGAAAATCGAGTTAATGTTTTTTCTACTTCATTAAGTTCTAATGCTTCTTTTTGTTTAAAAGCGTGTGAATAAAGTAAATAAAATATAAAAAATATGCCCAAAAAACCCAACCCATAAATTATCATTAATAAAGGCATATCATTAAATTTTATCATTTGAGACATTTCGCCTATCTTTTGTCCAAAACCTTTGAAGCCCAGTAGCCATCCTCCAAAAAAATACATAAACTGTAAGAGCCAGGTCATCAGAAACTTGAGAGGATAAGCATAGAATAAAGTCAAGAAAAGTAATATAAGATTAAGTTGAATCGTGCGCTTGTCGTACAATCCATAACGAAGAAAAAATACGGTTTGCTGATGCCAAATACTATAAATAAAAATCATGCAAATGAATAAAGGTAAGGCATCATAAACAAATTGAAGTAAATCATTGAAATTTTTCGGTACACTGCTGGAAATGAGCAAAATAGCGATCGCCAAGGCAAATACACCATCGCTGAGACTTTCGAGGCGATGCCCTTGCCCTCCACGAATGGTGAAATAACGAATGGATTCTGGTCGTAATCGTTTTTGGCGGTCGAGCATACAATCATTTGATATATTGCGTACTGGAATTAAAAATACAATAATTGAGGAATATTATATAGTCCTTATTGCACCAAACGATAGGCTACCAAAAATTCCATCCCTACACCTCTATATTGTCCAAAGTCGCCAACATTATAAGAACCCAACGCGCCGATGCGCCAGTAGCTGTCTTTAGCAAAATTGCTGATCGTAATGACGCCCAACTGTACCGCGACTGTTTGATTAGTAGAATAGGTGATCGCTGCCCAAAATGCTTCTGGCTTCTCTATTTTTGCTTGGATATTGAAATTAGAAAGATTTGGCAAGCCAAAATTCAGCCAAGCGGTAGGTTCTATAAAAAAATTATCATTGACCAATCGCGCACCAAGAATAAAATTTGCGTGCATTTTACGTTGCCAGTTGGCTAAGGTGCTGCTTTCTTGAATAACTAATTTCGCCGGAAAAACTTGCTGCACCGCACCACCAAAGAAAAAGGCATTCTCTGACGTGTAACTCTTGCGTCGGGTGCCGGCATACGTAGTGTAAAAAAATCCTGCCCCAGCATTGAAACTCAAAGTGCTGCTTTCGCCCAAAGGTACCAATTGGTCATCGGGATCATTGACTACAATCTCCAAAGCATCTACGAAATACTGGCTGGCGTTGACCGTTGCTCCGATGGAAGCCTGATCGTTTCGATTGAATCCTAATTGAAATTTATAAGCATAATTAAAGGCAAGCGTGGAAAATTTCAAAGGCTGGATATTATCATGCGTGAACACTCCGCCAATGCTCATTTTTTCTTTTTCAAATGGGTACTGCGCAGCGATGATAGCCGTGCGCGGCGCATTTTCAAAGCCAAACCATTGCTGGCGATAATCAGCGGATACTTCCCAGTAATCGTAAAGCCCTGTCATTGCTGGATTCCAGGCAAAATTTAATTCTCCAAAAGGGCTAAGATCAGGGAGCTGTTGGCTATAGCTCAAAACGGGGAGGGTGATAAAGAAGAGTAGAATTCTTTTCATGTCAATTCTGGTTTTTGCGAATCGCCGAATGCCATTCGGCGCTACTGTCTTAAAATTGTCAGCGTTTGCTTGATCTCGCCATTGCGGAAAGCCAGCACGTAAAAATAATTACCCGTTGGCAAAAGCTTACCTTTGTAGGTGCCGTCGAAGCGCTCTTCATCGTCCTGGTAGTTCAGCTTGTTGTAAATCAAATCGCCCCAACGGTTATAGACTTTCAATGAATTGACGCCGTATTTGGCAATACCTTCAAACTCAAGTGTATCGTTTTTACCATCGCCATTCGGAGTTATCATATTTACCGCCTTGATATCCAAAGGATTATTTGCAACCATGATATGGATCGTGTCTAATTTTTTACAACCATTTACATCGGTAATCATTACAAAATAACTGGTGCTATCCTCGGGCATCGTCGTCGGATTGGCAATGCGACTATTACTCACCGGGTATTCTGTCAAAAACCAAAAGTATTCAACTCCGCCCCTGGCGCTTAGTTCCAGCGTTTCCCCAGGCCCGATACAAGTATCTGGCATCGCACTGGATGTCACTTCAAATACTTGAATGGCAATGCTAGCGGTATCCGAACCACAGTCGCTGGAAACGGTCACAGAATAGGTACTTGCTTCCTTGGGTCGAGCCACCGGATTGGCAATGTTTAATGCACTAAGCGTTCCCGAAGCATCCTGCCATTGAAATAGATCCCCGCCTGAAGCCGTCAATCTGATGGAATCTCCTGGGCATACCGCATTGCTCTCTACCTGAATCAATGCTTGGATATTAGCACCTGACAAGACTCTAATGGTATCAGAAGCAGTACAATTGGGCGAATTGCTCACGGTTACGCTATAAATTCCGATTTGATTCACCGAAATCGAGCGTGTGGTAGCGCCATTCGACCATTGATAATTAGAAAACACACCTGCGTCCAACATCAAATTCTCTCCCGTGCAGAGATACATCGTATCTTCCAGACTTAAAGCGGGTGCATCGCTTGTTCCGATTGTAAAATCAGCGCTTGCCTCGCAATCATTGGTGTCGCGCACGATCAATTCGTAATCGCCGGGAGCAAGATTGTTTATTAGATTACTATTTATAAATCCTCGTCCGATATTAAAACGATAGGGTGCCGTACCGCCCGAAACACTTACCATTGCTGAGCCAGAGGGCATATCGCAAGATGCATCCATTATGGAAACATCCTGAATTTGTAGCGTCGCTGCAGGTTGTTCGATTGTTAAGGTAGAATCCAAAAGAATCGCATTATTCGCATCTCGAATTTCAAAAGTATAAGTTCCAGGATTTAGATTGGAAATATCTTCCTGTGGAGATTGGAAATTATTCGGACCTGTCCAGCGAATTGTAGCGTTATCAGGCTTTC
>JANRME010000306.1:0-14422 GCA_033761835.1 Saprospiraceae bacterium | reverse complement strand
CATCGGCAGACAGTGGGAAAACACCCAAATGACTTACGGTGGCACTGAGCACCAGTTTACACAGATTCAAATCACAGATAAAGGGCTGGATATCATGGCACAATATGTGGCGAGTGTACGCGATGCCGTAGGTTATGATATTCCATTAGCTTCTGATCATTATGGGCATTTTGATTTGAATAACGCCATTCGATTAGGGCGCGCGGTTGAAAAATATCGCCTGGCTTGGCTCGAAGATATGATTCCGTGGAAATACACCGAGCAATTACGCGAAATTCGATTGGCAATTGAGACGCCGCTTTTAACGGGCGAAGACATTTATTTAAAAGAAGAATTTATCAAATTAGTTGACCATCAAGCAGTTGACTTAGTGCATCCTGATTTGGCAAGTTCCGGTGGCTTGTTGGAAACCAAAAAAATTGGGGATTATGCGGAGGAAAAAGGCGTGGCGATGGCGATGCACTTTGCGGGTACACCCATTTCCTTCATGGCGAATGTACATTGTGCTGCTGCTACGCAAAATTTTGTGTCCCTGGAGCACCACTCGGTTGACTTGGATTACTGGGAAAACTTGATAAAGAAAACCGATAAACCTTTAATTGAGAAAGGCTTCGCACTTGTACCGGAGCGACCTGGACTTGGAGTAGAACTCAACGAAGACGAAGTGAAAAAACACCTCGATCCAGAAGATCAAAGTTATTTCAAGCCGACACCAGAGTGGGATAACTTCCGCTCCTGGGATCGCTTGTGGAGCTAACTGAAAAGAGGTGACATCTCAAAGAGGTGTCATCTCTTTTTTATATAAAACTAAAACAATCAAAATGACGACTTCCTTTTACCGTTACTTATTATATGCTGGTTTAATATGTTTGGCAGGTGCCGCAGGCACTTATTTTGCCAACGCCTTAGGATGGACGGGTTCACTGCTGATTGCGGGTTTATTGGCATCGGCAATTGGGATGCGCGGATTTGATTCTTTAAAAGGGTTGACTTACCCGACGGTTATTTTTGCAGCAGTTGCCATTGCCCTGTTTTATCCGCAGTATTTTACACAGATCGGCGATTTTAAACTGACTAATTTAATTATTCCTTTATTACAAATTATCATGTTTGGCATGGGAACTACCATGACCTTTAATGATTTTATCGGGATTATTAAAACGCCTCGTGCCGTAATAATTGGCTTATGCTGTCAATTTATCATTATGCCGTCTCTGGGTTTTGGTATTGCTCATTTATTTGATTTTCCTTCCGAAATTGCGGCAGGGGTCATTCTAATCGGCTGTAGCCCAAGTGGTTTGGCTTCCAACGTCATGGCGCTCATTGCCAAAGCGAACGTCGCATTATCTATTACCATTACAACGTTTGCCACCCTTTTAGCACCTATTTTGACACCTTTGTTAATGAAAACATTAGCTGGGCAGCTTATTGAAATCAATTTCTGGATCATGATGTGGGATATTATAAAAATGATTATAATCCCGCTTGCGTTGGGCTTTATTATTAATCAATATTTCAAAAAAATAGCGAAGGCTTTACAAGCTTATTTACCTTTTATTTCAATGGTAGGCATTGCGCTTATCCTGATGGTGATTGTAGCGGCGGGTCAAAAATCCTTGTTAAATGTAGGTGGATGGCTTCTGTTAGCTGTATTGATGCACAATCTGGGTGGGTATATTTTGGGGTATGGTGCAGCCAAATTATTCCGTATGCCTGAAGCCGATTGCCGTACCGTAGCGATTGAAGTGGGTTTGCAAAATGGGGGGTTGGCTTCTGGCTTGGCAAATCAAATGGGTAAAATAGCCACGGTCGGGCTAGCGCCTGCGTTGTTCGGACCTATTATGAATATTACGGGTTCGATCCTGGCAAGTTGGTGGGGCAGAGATAAAAAAGGAGAGCTTGCGGAAGTGCCGATTACCAGCAGCGAGGCGGAGTTGATAAAATAAAGCGAAATTACATTGAAGGATTAGGAAACTTCAAAAAGTTCCCTAATCCTCTTTTATTGTATTGAAAAACAACAACTTACTTCACATTTACCACTTTTCATTTTGTAAACTCGCTGGCATATCCTGAAAACAAATCGGACGGGTGAAGCGATAAATCGCAGTCGTACCCACCGAAGTGCTGCGTGCATCGGTCGTAGCGGGAAAAGGTCCGCCGTGCACCATCGCCGGACTTACTTCAACCCCCGTCGGAAAGCTGTTGAATACCAATCGTCCGACTTTCAAAGTCAGAATGTCAATCAATTCCTTGTATTCTTCCAAATCTTCTTCTGTGCCGTGAATGGTAGCAGTCAAATGTCCTTGCAGACTTTTTGCAAAAGCCAGCACTGCCTCCTTTTCATCCGCCAGAATGCCCACCGTGGAAGGACCAAACACTTCTTCTGTAACCGACGGATTCGCAATGGCTTGTGTCGCAGTTGTCACCAACAAAGTGGGCGCTACGTCTTCCACCTCGGCAGCGGTCAAAGTGGAGATGCCCTCTTGTGTTTTCAGATGGGAAATGCCATTCAAAAATGCCTGCCGAATGCCGGAAGTAAGCATCGCGCCAACCTGGATTTTATTGAGTTGTTCCGCGGTTTGATTTACAAAAACTTCATCCGATTTTAAAGTCACAAATAAGCCTGGATTGGTACAAAACTGTCCGGTTCCTAAGGTCACTGAACCCGCAAAAGCTTGTGCCAGGGCTTCCCCTTTTTGTTGCAAAATTCTGGGCAAAAAGAAAACCGGATTCGTACTGCCCATCTCCGCATACACCGGAATCGGCTCGGCGCGGCGTACTGCCTGGTCATACAAGGCTTTTCCACCTCGGTAAGACCCAGTAAATCCGACGGCTTTAATCATCGGATGCTGCACCAATCGCCCGCCCACTTCATGCGAAATGCCATGCACCATCGAGAAAACGCCATTCGGCATACCCGTTTTTTCTGCCGCTTTTAAAATCGCTCGCCCGACCAATTCACAAGTGGAAGGGTGCGCCGGATGCGCTTTGAACACCACCGGACAACCAGCAGCCAACGCAGAAACGGTATCTCCACCTGCCACCGAAAACGCTAAAGGAAAATTACTCGCGCCAAAAACAGCGACCGGACCAATGGGAATTTGCACTTGACGCAGGGCTGGCTTCGGCAATGGCTGACGGTCGGGCTGCGCCGCATCAATGATTTCATTTTCCCACTTACCATCGCGGAGCATCGAGGCAAACAAGCGCAACTGACCAACGGTTCTGCCGCGTTCACCGGTGATGCGAGCCTCTGGCAGTGCGGTTTCCAGCGATGCAGTTTGGATTAATACGTTATCTAATGCCAGTATTTCTTCGGCAATAGCTTCCAAAAAGGCGGCTTTTTCATTGCCTTTAACTTTGCGATATAATAGAAAAGCCTGATCTGCCAGGGCAACCGCCTGATCGATTTCTTCCGCCGTCGCTTCGTAAAAAGTCGGTAAAAGTGGCTCGCCAGTAGCAGGATTGAAGCCCGTGAAAGATTGACTACCTGCTTTTGAAAATGTATTTCCGATTAATTGTTGACCTGTTAATTCCATTAAGCTACCATATTTTTGAGGGTTCCGATAGAATCAATTGTAATAAAAATTTCATCGCCGGTTTGCAAAGTGAATGGATGATCGGGAACGATGCAAGTGCCGGTCATCAGGAAAACACCTTTGGGGAAGCTTAGTTCTCGCATTAAAAATTCAGCTAATTCCTCGTGGGAGCGTTTCATTTGAGAAATGAGCGTATCTCCACTGAAAACCAATGCGTTATCTCTATGAATTTCCAGACTGATTTTGGTATCTGGTGAAATCGGCTTTTCAGACACGTACAAGCCCGGACCCAATCCGGCGGAGTTATTATACACTTTTGCCTGAGGTAAATATAATGGATTTTCCCCTTCAATACTGCGCGAACTCATGTCATTACCAATAGTATAAGCGACAATTTTACCAGAAGATGTAATAAATAAAGTCAATTCCGGTTCGGGTACATCCCAGGTCGAGTCTTTGCGAATGCACACATAGCCGCCATCGCCCACTGCGCGTAAGGCAGTGCCTTTAAAAAATAACTCCGGGCGCTCGGCGTCATACACTTTATCATAAAAGGTGTCGCCCCCCGATTCTTTGGATTCTTCCATCCGGGCTACCTTGCTGCGCAGGTAAGTCACACCCGCTGCCCAGATTTCCTGGCTTTCAATGGGCGCTACAATCGATTGATTTTTAAGCCATTCCAAATCACCTGCGGGCTTTAGCGTGGCAATATCTTTTTTCATCTGCTCGTACAAATCATCCCGATTGATGTAAGCATCCCAATCTTGAACGGGCAATTGGTAACAAAATTCTCCGGATTCAATGATGATGCTGTCGTTGGTTTTGTATAATTTCATATGCTGTAATATTTACTTTTAAAATAATCTAAGAATGCTCAATCCTACCGTTTTTCCTATCACAAGAACTTATTTATTATTGAATAAGGATAACTGTAGAAGCTATTATTTTAATATTTAAATCTGGTTTAATCAAAATTTCAATTCAGTGGATTTATTAAATAAATATTAAAAAATCGCTACAAATCCGCCATTCGGCATCATTTTTATCATGGTTTTTGAACCGGCATTCATCATTTTCTTTTCCACTTGATTATGTCCAATGTCTTCAAAGCTATAGCCTTGCTTATTTTTCAAAAAAGATAAATCCAGATTTAAAGTTTTTTCCGTTTTTTCAGCATTGATACCGCACACGTACCAATTTTTACCCGCTCTTCTTGCCAAAACCACATAATTACCAGGATAACCCTCGATAAAACGGGTCTCGTCCCATTGCACCGGCAAGGTTTGTAAATAGTTTATAATATCCTGCGATTGTTTTGCCATGCCAAACGGCGTTTCCGCTAAATGTTGAATCCCGGAAGTAAATAACACGGTGAGCGCGAGTTCAAAACCTTGCGTGGTCACTCTCTTTATTCTTGGAATACTGTCCAGCACCATTGGCGTAAAATCCATCGGGTCGAAGAGATTTCGAGTAAACGGAATCGTAGCAGAATGGCGGGGTTGTTCGTTGGCGGAACCTTGCCCAAACGTAATCATTTCCTGCCCGTGAATGGCTTCGACCGTCATCAAATGCGGATAAGTGCGCTGCCACCCACGCGGCAAAGTCGCGCCGTGAAAATTTAAAAGCAAACCAACCTCACCTGCATCTTTCATGATATCAATATAATATTGTATCATAGATTGCCCGTCACCACCAAAAAAATCAATCTTCACGCCGGCAATGCCCATGTCTTTGATGCGTTGAAATTCTTTTCTGCGGCTTTCGGCAGTGAGCAGCATATTTCTGGGATGCTGCGGCGTGGTATTCCAGGCACCGGCAGAATTGTACCAAAGTAACAGTTTGACGCCTTTACTTTCTGCATATTGGGACAATTCCTTGACTTTTTCATAGCCCATGCGTCGATCCCAATCGGCATCAATTAAATAATATTTCCAATGCATACGAGCCGCATAATCAATATATAATTTAGTCGTATCATAATTAATCGATTCATCTTTGAGTATGATCCAACTCCAGGAGGCGATGCCCGGTTGTATCCAATCTGTTTTTGGTAATTTTATAGCAGGTTGAGCCAAATCCGTCCCCAAAGTAGATTCCGTCACCGTTTTCAGGCTGCCAATTGTTAAAATCCGCCACGGTGAATACCAGGGCAAAGCAGTATTCGGCAACAACTCGCCACCCGTGAATACTTCCGGTGCTTCCGGGAAACCGATTTGATATTCCCCTTCCGGCGATTCTACTTTCAGGCGGGCACCACAATACGTACCATCTAAATCTGCTTCTGTAACAGCAACATACACATTATCAACGGTTTTAAATAGTGCTGGAAATACCCAGCCCGCTCGGGGCGAGGGCGTGCCCACCGGAATTTCTTTTTGATAATGCTCTTCGTAAGAAGGATTGCTATGCTCCCAACCAGTCTGAGCGTGCGACATCGGCTGCAGCCAAGCCACGGTATTCGATTGAAAATTAAAAGATGTTTTTTCTTCAGTAATGAATTTTACATCATTAGATTTTTCTGGAAAGTAATAACGAAACGCCACCCCATCATTAGATATTTGAAATAGGATATCCAATGGTTGATTCATTGCATTTTTTAAATGAACGACAACACGGTTTGCACGGTAGCTGACCTGACTCTTCTTTCCGGTTTCCAGCGTGTATTTGTCCTTGATAATCTTTGGTTTATCTATGCTGATCAGCGATAATCCTTTACTAAAATCAGCATCCCGGCGCACCAATCCCAGGGCAGATTTTTCAAGAACAATTTTATTTTGAAATTTTATATTGTAATAAAAATTGCCCGCTTCTGATGATATAGCAACTGCAATATCTTTATTTGGACTATAAAAAGTCTGCGTAAATGAATTATAAATTATACTGTGTAATAAAATTAAAATTGTTACTATCTTTTTCATTGAAGTTATATTATAATATTAAAATTTTTAGCCACAAAAGCACAAAGGCACGAAAACCACACCAAAAGCCTTTGTGAAATTTTAGTGTTTTAGTGGCTTTGTGGCAAAAAATATTATACAAACTGGACTTCATTATTTAAACAACAACTGCGCAAATTCCATTAAATCATGCCGCCAAACGGGCCAGGTATGCCCGCCAGCGTATTCACTGTATTTATATTTGATGTCCATTTCATCAAATTTTTGCATCATAACTTTGCAATTATTATAAGCAATATCCTCTTGTCCGCCCATTGAAATCCAAAATTGTTTCAAATTATTATTAATCGTGGTCGCATTATTTTTCATGAATTCATATTGCGGATTGGAAAGCGTCGTATTATTGGCAAACCAACCCGAACTAAATACGCCCAGATAGGCAAACTGATCCGTATTCTTGATACCGGCATATAATGTTTGTAATCCGCCCATCGAAAGCCCCGCCAATGCTCGGTTTTTGGCATCCGTTTCCACCCGGAAGGTACTTTCTACAAAAGGGATCGCGCCTTGTTTTAATTCATTTTCAAAGGCACGCAGCACATTTTCATTAAATCCGGCAATGCCGCCACCGCCCCCCATGTTGCCGTCCAACATTACAATAATCATGGGTTTTGCTTTCTTTTCGGCAATTAAATTATCCAGAATTAAATCGGTTTTGCCTTGTGTTGCCCAGCCGCGCTGGTCTTCGCCGCCACCATGTAATAAATATAATACCGGATATTTTTCATTAGACATATCATAACCCGGCGGGGTGTAAACATACATTTCGCGCCAGGAATTGCTGGCTTTGGAGAGGTAGCGCTTGATGCGAATATCACCGTGCGGCACATTTTTTAATGCATAATAATCGCCATCTTTATATGGAATTTCAATGCCGCTTGCCATGCGCCCCATGCCATAAAAGGTTTCGCTTGCAGGATCCGCCAATGCGACCCCGTCAATAATTAAAGAATAATAATGAAAACCGCGACCCACCGGCTCGGTCGTCACCGTCCAGAATCCGCCGGTATCGCGCATCATATCATATTTTTTCTCCAAGTCAACCTGCACTTTTTGCGCGTCCGGCGCTTTGATGCGAAAGATGACACGATTGTCCGGTAAAATCTGCGGATATTTAGCATTTCTTACATTCGTAGCGGCGGGCGTGCCTAAAACAGTGTATTTCGGAAAGGATGTAATATCGACCGGTTTAAATAAAAATTGAGAAAACATGTATAAGCCATTTTTCCAGACTTTAAAATCATGCACCCCCGACTCGATGTAATAAATATGCGGCACATCATGTTTATATAAATAATCGTGCGTCCGTTTACTAAATGTTATGAGTCCGTCATTATCACCACAGGAAATCCATAATAATTTTAATTTCTTTTTGGCTTCTTCGGGATTCGGCACTAATTCTTCCGGGGTTTTGGTATTGGGCGCAGAAGAAAATCCGCCAACCCAGGCAAATTTATCGAGATTGCCCAAGCCAAAATTCAATGACTGACCGCCCCCCATCGACAAGCCAGCAATGGCGCGGTTTTCCCGATCCGTTAAAGTCGGATATTTTTTTTCAATAAATGGAATCAAATCATTGAGTAAATCTTTTTCAAAAGTGGCAAAAGCTTCTACTTTTTCCCGGTCAAAAATATTACCAACGGCGCGGTCGTCTTTCATCGCCCGTCCATTCGGCATCACGACGATCATCGGTTTTATTTTACCTTCGGCATATAAATTGTCCAAAATCACTTGCGGATTTCCGCCGTTGAGCCATTCTTTTTCATCTCCGCCGATGCCATGTAATAAATACAATACCGGATATTTTGTTTTTTTATTATATCCTGGTGGCGTGTAAATCAAAGCTTTACGCGTGGTACCAACGGTTTTGGATTCGTATTGAATGGTGTCAATTTTACCGAAGGGAATGCCTACCCGCACCTGGTCGAAGCCTTTGGGCATTTCTTTTTCGGTTGGTTGGGCGTAGGTATTAAGATTGAATAGGGTTATGCTAATTATGATTAATAATAAGTTTTTCATTATAATATTATTAAAGGTTAATACGAATAAGTTAATATTCAAACCACAGAGTTTACAGAGTTACACAGAGGGTACGTTTTTCATTTTTAATTATAAACTCTGTGAAACTTTGTGTCCTCTGTGGTTAAATTTATTTTTGCACTCCTGTTTATTTAAAAACCTGTTGTAATGAATTGGCTAAAAAAAGTTTACAGTTCATCCAGGTATGTCCGCCGGAAACGATTAATGGCTCCAGCTTGATTTTCTTTTCCTGAAACATGGCAATATTTTGCTTTACACTTTCATATAAAAAATCATCGGTGCCGACGCTGATGGTAAATAATTTTAATTTTTTATTCATTGCTTTTGCATCCGGCGTCCAGTTGGTAAAATTTTGCCGAAATTCCTCGGTCGCGGTGAAAGGCGCATACGAGCAGACGTACGCAAATTTGTCGGTATTGGTCAGTCCGATATTCAAAGTTTGCCCCCCTCCTACCGAAAAGCCAGCAACGGCGCGGTGTTTGCTATCTTTATGAACCGGATAATTCGCTTCCACAAATGGTATGATATCGTTTATTACATCCTTTGTAAAATCGGGCATGGGGCTGGGGCGCACATTGCCGTAGGGCATCACGATAATCATGGGTTTGGCTTTGCCTTGCGCGATGAGATTGTCGGCAATCAGATTGGCGCGACCGACCTTCGTCCAGGTTTCTTCGGTATCCGAGCCGCCGTGAATCAAGTACAGCACGGGATATTTGGTCTTGCTATTTACATTAAAACCGGGCGGCGTGTAGATGAGCAACGGGCGCGTCGTGCCCAGCGTAGCCGATTTGTAATACCGATAACTGACTTTGCCGTGGGGCACATTTTGTAAGGAATGAACCAAAGGCTTGTCGCCGGGTACATCGACAATACTCCGCTTAAAACGTTCATTTGCAAAAATATACGTATTATTTGGATCAGCTACTTGTACGCTGTCCACCAGAAAACTATACGGATAAATATCGGGTTTCACAGGCGGAACAGTCACACTCCAAATGCCAGACGTATCTTTGGTCAAAGCCACAGGTGCCGACAAAAACTCGCCGCTCAGCGTCACCGATTTGGCATTGCGCGAAAAATAACGAAAGGTAATGCTGTGATCGGGATGCACATCGGGCGAACTGATGGCGGGCGGACGTTGCGCGACCAGCGTAATTGCTGATATAATAATAATATAAGTGGTATATATAATGCGTTTCATGTTTTTAACATTAAAAAGTTATTTACGTTTACTAAATTTTTAAAGTTTAGTAAAATCATAATCAATTACTTAAACAATAACGGCGCAGTTGCAGCCAGGTATTTCTTTACATTCATCCAGGTATGCCCGCCATCGTTCACCCAGCTTTTGAAATTGATATTTTTAGCTTTCAGGTAATCCATAAATTCCACGGTTCCTTGGTACAGGAAATCTTCATTGCCCACGCTTACCCACAGCAATTTCAATTGTTTATTCGTATTATCAGGATTTTCCGCAATATGTTTGTAAGTGGTATTCATTTCAGCGGGTGCCAAGTAAGCGCTGTAGCAGCAAATCCAGGCGAATTTGTCCATATTACCAAAAGCCGTTCTCAATGTCTGACCGCCACCGCGTGAAAACCCGCCAATGGCGCGGCTTTCCCGATTTGCAATCGCCCGGTAATTTTTTTCTATATAAGGAATGATATTTTTTATTATATCATCTTCAAATTGCTTTGCACGATTGACGGCATCGGCGCTTTCCCGTCCAAAAGGGTCGGCAGGCTTGGGTTTGCCGGTTTGCTCGGCAATTCTGGCAGCAGGATTTCCATAAGGCATCACGATAATCATGGGCTGGGCTTTGCCTTCGGCAATGAGATTGTCGAGAATCAAATTCGTGCGCCCTACTTTAAAATAGGTTTCTTCGGTGTCGGTCGTGCCGCTGATTAGATAAAAAACCGGGTATTTTTTGGAAGGATTTTGGTCATAACCCGGCGGCGTATAAACCACCAAAGAGCCGGTACTTCCCTCCAATGATGGATAATACTCATACGTAACGGTGCCGTGCGGAACGTCTTTCATCGCATGAATTAGAGGCGTATCGCCAGGAACATCCAGGATACTTCCTTTAAAACGCTCGTTCGGAAAATAATCTTCATTGGCAGGATCCATCACGGTGACGCCGTCCACTTGAAAACTATAAGGATACATATCGGGCGCTACCGGACCCACCGTTACACTCCAAATGCCCTGCGCGTCTTTGGTCATAGCGACCGGCGCTTTTTCAAATTGAGCACTCAGTTTTACCTCCTTAGCGGAAGGTGCTAAATAGCGAAACGTAACCGTTTTGTCCGAATGAACCTGCGGAGAAATGACGAAAGGACCGCGCGGCGGCTGGCTCATGGCTAAGTTGGATATGCAAAGCATGATCCAAAATAATGATAGGAATGTAATGTTTTTATTAAACATATTATTTCTATTTAAATAATTTTTGAGCAATAGTAGTCAGATACAGCTTGCAATTCATCCAGGTATGTCCCCCATCTGAAATGAACGTTTCGTGTTTAATCTTCTTTTCATCCAATACTTTCAAATAATCTGAAATGACTGCGTACAAGCCATCCTCTTTGCCCACGCCAATCCAGAATAATTTCAAGCGTTGATTCGTTTTTGCCGGATCTTCAAATGCAACGGCGTTATTGCGATCAAATTCATTTTTCAACATCCCTGGCGCAAAGCCACAAACCCAACTGAACAGTTCAGGATTGTTCAAACCGAGATACAAGGTTTCACCGCCACCACCGGAAAACCCAGCAATGGCGCGGCTATCCTTATCTTTTTTAATCCGATAATTCTGTTCAATAAAAGGCATGAGATGATTCAAAAAGTCCTTTTTAAATTCCTGCAAATTTTCCCAGTTTCGCAGGCTGCCCGAAGATTTGCTAATAACCGGATACGCCCTGCCGTAAGGCATGACGATAATCATGGGCTTGGCTTTGCCCTGTGCGATGAGATTGTCGAGAATGATATTGGCTCTGCCTACTTTGGTCCAGGTTTCCTCGGTATCGGTCGTGCCATGCAGCAAGTAGAGTACGGGATATTTCGTTTTTGAATCTTTTTCATAACCAGGCGGCGTATAAATCACCACCGGTCGCGTGCCTAATTCGGGTGAATTATAATATCGGTAAGAGACCGTGCCATGCGGTACGTTTTGAATCGTATGAACCAAAGGTACATTGCCCGTAATTTCCACAATGCTATTTTGAAATCCTTCATTCGGAAAAATGGCAGAATTTCTCGGGTCGGCTACGGATATGCCATCCACCACAAAACTATAAGGATACATATCGGGCTTGACCGGACCAAGCGTCACGCTCCACACGCCTTCGCTGTCTTTGCTCATGCTGACCGGCACTTTTTCAAATTGCGCATTCAGTTTTACTTCTTTGGCAGTACGAGATAAAAACCGAAAAGTAACGGTGTTATCAGGATTGACCTGCGGGGAGACGACAACCGGTCCAGGTGTTGGTTGAGCAAATGCTAAGGTAGAAACACTCAGAATAGCCCATAAGAGAGCACTTAGTTTTTTCCGTTTCATGTTTTAATCTATCATTGGGTAAAAAAAAGAGGCACAAAAATCACATTCGTTCCAGTCAAAATTACCATTCTTACAAGTGTCGAATTTACACTTATTTCCCTAATATGAACTCATCTAAAGTCAATATTTTTTCAAAAAATGATTTCTTTGGAAATTTTTTTCTTAAACGGCGCGGATAAACGTTTTTTCTTTCGTATTGGGCACAGCTACCCAAAATGAAGACACAAAAAAGCTCCTGCACAGTGCAAGAGCCTAGTTAATTCTGTACATTACCATTCAATTATATTAAATAAGGTTTTGTCATGGTTTAAATTTTTCTACACCTTTTACATTCATTTCGAGGGTGCTTACACCTGTAACAGGACCCGTGATAAATAAGGTTTTGTTGTTTTTGCCTGCAAAAACGTTATTTGTTGAACCACCCGTCACAATCTCCAACACTTTAACTCCCCTTGGATTATAGGTGCTTACACCTTGTCCGGCGCTTACGTACACATTTCCACGCTTATCCATCGACATGCCATCGCAGAAGTTCAGCCCAGGAAGAAAAGGTTTCATATTGGAAAGCGTTCCGTCACGGTTGATATCAAAAGACCAAATGCCACCCGTTCCATCAAAATTCCACTGATTTACATATAGCTTTGAACCATCCGGGGTGCCTACAATGCCATTGGGCCAGGAGTCCGCATTCCAGGCTGGCAAAGTAGTAACCCGAACCAGTTCGGTAGCGCCCGGTGCCAGGTAATACACATGCCCGCCCTTGCCAGTTGCAGCTTGTTCCGAGTGCGTTGGGGGCCAGCTTTGTTTGCGCGGATCATCGGCAGCCCAATAATCCCTTGGGAAGATGGGGTCCGTGATATAGATGCCGCCATTTACGGGGTTGATCCACACATCATTTGGACCATTCAACAGCTTACCATTGTAATTATCAACCAATACTTCATGGGTGCCGTCCGGAAATATTTTCCATAATTCCCCATGCAAATCCGCACAAGCTATCAGGTTGCCATCCCGATCAAACGCCATTCCATTGGAACGTCCTGTCCCTTGCAGGAAAAGCGAAATCGTACCTTTATTGGCTGACCATTTGTAAATTCTGTCATTCGGTTGGTCGGTGAAAAACACATTGCCCTTGCTATCAACGGCAGGTCCTTCCGTGAAGCTAAAGCCCGTTGCGATGGTAGCCACTACACTAAATGGTGCCACAAGCCCAGTAGGGTCGTCCATTTGATTAAAAAGTTCAGCGTTGAGATTAGTGCCATCAATTCCTGATTGATCAGAATCAAAGGCAGGGTCTTCCGAACAAGCGTAAAACCCCATAAAGAAAACGAACGCAAGTAAATAAAATACGCTTTTTTTCATTGTAATAGTTTTAGGTTAAATAATGATATTAGCAGTATTTAAATATGGCATTGTTGTTTTCAATATTATAATACAGGATAAAACAGCCGATAGCAGGTGGCAATTTTTAATCTTACTAAAAAATCAAAACTTTGATTTACAGTAATTAAAATATTACTAAATTTTCACAAAACACATCTATGCTGTTACGGAAAGTCTTTACAAAACAGGTAAATATTGCAGTTAATGTCTTTAGTTTGTCCTGTAATTTCTACTTTACTTGCGATACGTATAATAAGGCTGTTTTATAAAAATTTATTTTACAACTGCCTTACGCCATGCCTGTGTACGCTGCGCTTGCTTTTTGAAACAAGATTCCAAAAAAGCTTTGTAATCGATTGCAAAAAATGAGTCTAACTTATTTTTTGAGATTGAAAAAAATAAGACGATAAACCCACGAAAAAGCCTAGAAACGAGCTTTTTTTCAAGTGTCAAAATGACACCCCTTATTCAAGTGTCGAATTTACACTTATTTCTCTAATAAAGTTTCTATAAACCCAATATTTTTCTGAAAATGGTTATTTTTGAAAACTTTTTCTCTAATCTAATACACGAAAACGCTCTATCCTTTGTATTTGAAGCATCTATATAAAATAATATATTTGTTTTCTGCCAATAGATCACCACAGGCTTTCCGCGTGTTGGGTGGATCTTTGCTGCTACGGCATCGGGAATTTATACAAATAATTTTACATTCGTTCATTTCATAAAATCAACATGTTAAATTCTATTATTATGAAAAAATTTAATTTATTATTTGTATGTCTTGTTCTGGGTACTACACTATCATTTGCACAAACGAAAGACGAAACAGCGGTGGCAAAAGCAGTTGACCAACTAACACAAGCGTTGCTGAGTGGAGATAGAGCCGCATTGACTGCTGTAGCTGCGGATGCATTGACCTATGGGCATTCAAGTGGAGCGAT